>CALKWG010000150.1 GCA_938004315.1 uncultured Spirochaetaceae bacterium | reverse complement strand
GAGATCGTATTCGGTGACTGGAGTTCAGACGTGTGCTCTTCCGATCTCTAGGGGGCTGCGCCCCCCGAGGCGCGGTCGACTTGACAATCCATCCTTCCATGCTAAGATGCAAGGGCGATATGCCTAGCCCTTCCCTATGATGCCAGAGTCTCGCCCTCAGAGCCCTTCCGCGGGCTCGGCATCGGCTCGGGGCAGGCTGTCTCATATCATCGCTACGGACCTTAAAAGGAGGGTTCCATGCTCATACTCTTAGCGGACGCGTTTACCGCGGACCTGCCCCAGCGCCTTTCGGCCTTCGGCACGGTCAGCCAGGACTTGGCCTCGCTCCCCGAGGCCGAGCTCATCGTCGTCCGATCCAAGACCAAGGTCGACAAGGCCATGATCGATAAGGCGCCCAAGCTCAAGTACGTGATCCGCGGCGGCGTGGGCGTGGATACCATCGACGTGGACTACGCCAAGGCCAAGGGCATAGCCGTCGACAACACGCCGGAAGCCTCCAGCGTGGCCGTGGCCGAGCTGGCCTTCGCCATGATGATAGCCATGCCCGCCAATATCGCGCCGGCCGACGCCTCCATGAAAGAAGGCAAGTGGCTTAAGAAGGAGCTGGAGCGCACCGAGCTCATGGGCAAGACCTTGGGCCTCGTGGGCATAGGCCGCATCGCCCGCGAGCTGGCGATCCGCGCCAAGGCCTTCGGCATGCGCGTCATCGCCTACGACAAGTACGTGACCCAGAGCGACGCCGCCGAGCTCGTCAGCCTGGAGAGGCTCTACGCCGAGTCGGACTATATCTCCCTGCACACCCCGCTCACCGACGAGACCAAGGGCATGATCAACGCCGCCAGCATCGCCACGATGAAGAAGGGCGTCCGCATCGTCAACACCTGCCGCGGCCAGGTCGTCGTCGAGGACGACGTGGCCGCCGCCCTGAAGTCGGGCGCGTTGGCCGGCTACGCCGCCGACGTCTTCAACAAGGAGCCGCCGGAGGGCTCGCCCCTCCTTTCAGCTCCCAACGCCCTCTTATCGCCCCATATCGGCGCGAGCAGCGCCGAGAACCTATTAAGGCTCTCGGACAGCATCGAGGCCCGCGTCAAGAAGTACGTCGGCAAGTAAGCGTCCGCGGGCGGGCCGCCATGGCCCGCCCGACCCCGAAAAAGGAGAGAAGCATGAAACGCGTCATTAACTTCAGCGCCGGCCCCGCCGCCATACCCGTCGAGGTGCTCGAACAAGCCCGCGACGAAATGCTCGACTGGAACGGCACCGGCTGCTCGGTCATGGAAGTCTCGCACCGCGGCAAAGAATACGACGCCCTGCACCACGAGACCATGGACCTGTTCCGCGAGCTGGCCGGCATGGGCCCCGAATGGAAGGTACTCTTCACCACCGGCGGCGCCAGTACCCAGTTCCTCATGCTGCCCATGAACTATCTGGGCGACGGCAAGGCCGCCGACTATATCAACACCGGCAACTGGTCCAAGGCCGCCATCAAGGAAGCCAAGCGCTTCGGCACCGTCACCCACCCGGCCAACATGGAGCTGGAGGGCGGCAACTTCCGCGCCATCCCCAAGCAGGCCGAGATCAAGATCAACCCCGCCGCCGAGTACGTGCACTACACGAGCAACAACACCATCTTCGGCACCCAGTGGCACTACGTCCCCGAAGTCGGCGGCAAGCCCCTGGTCTGCGACATGTCCAGCGACATCTTCAGCCGCCCTATGGACTTCTCCAAGTTCAGCATGGTCTACGCCGGCGCCCAGAAGAACCTGGGCCCCTCGGGCGTAACCGCGGTGGCCATACGCGAGGATTTCCTGGCCAAGGCTAAGGACAAGGACGCCCTGCCGACCATGATGTCGTACAAGGTCTTCGCCGAGAACGACAGCATGTTCAACACGCCGCCCTGCTTCTCTATCTATATACTCAACCTGGTGCTGCATTGGCTGAAGAAGAACGGCGGCCTTGCGGCGATGGGCCAGGTGAACGACGCCAAGCAGAAGACGCTGTATAGCGCCATCGACGGCTCCGGCGGCTACTACCGCGGCCCCGTCGAGAAGGACGCCCGCTCCTGGATGAACGTGGTCTTCCGCCTGCCCTCCGAGGCGCTCGAGGAGAAGTTCATCGCCGAGGCGAAGAAGGCCGGCATCGTGCAGATCAAGGGCTACCGCACCGTGGGCGGCATACGCTTCTCCACCTACAACGCGTCCACCCTGGAGCACATCAAGACCGCCGCGCAGTTCATGGAGGACTTCAAGGCCAAGAACCCGGCCTAAGCCGTTCCGATTAGGATCGACTTAAGATCGACGAAGCCCGGGCGCCCGCCCGGGCTTTTTTTCATCGCCAGTCGCGCCGCCCCAGGCAACCGGTCGGCGGGGGGCGGTGTTTGTAGACGACTATCTACAAGCGCGGCGCGCCGCCGCGGTTTATATTCGCGCTAGTACTTTGAGTAAAAACAACTAAATCGCTTCGTTTCGGAGGCCGCGTATGACCATACATTCTAGGGCCGTCATCGCTCAGCGGACTGGCGTCCGCGCGCCTTCGCCTACGGACGAAGCCGAGCGCTACCGCCTGGCTGTCGAGGCCATCGACGACGGCGTCTGGGACTGGGACGTTAAGGCCGGCCGCGTCTACTGCAGCCCCGCCTACTTCGGCATGCTCGGCTATCCGGCCGTCGCAGCGATCCGTCGCTACGAGGACTGGCTCGCCGAGGTCCACCCCGACGACCGGGCGGAGGCCGAGTCAAAAGCCGTAGACTGCCTCGAAGGGCGCGTCGAAAGCTTCTCCGTGGAGTTCAGGATGCGCAGGGCCGATGGCGATTGGCTTTGGGCGCTCGGCAGAGGCCGGGCGGTCGCCCGCGACGAGGCGGGCCGCTGCACGCGCATGATCGGTACCCACGTAGACATCAGCGTTCGAAAGATCAACGAATCGACGATTAGGAATCTGGCGGCTCAAAAAGCCTTCCTCTTAAAGGAGCTTCAGCATCGGGTTAAGAACAGCCTCGCGCTCCTGCAGAGCATGCTGCAGCTTCAAGCCAACCGCTACCCCGACGGCTCGGAGACGCACAAGGCGCTCACGAACGCCGCGCACCGCGTCCAAGGCCTGGCGACGCTCTATACCAGGCTATACGCGGAAGGGCGGGTCGACGTGCTGGATACCCGGAATTTCCTCTCGGAGCTCCTAGAAGCGCTCAAGGCCGGCGCCGAGGACGCGATACGCATCGAAGCCGATCTATGCCGCGCCGAAATGCGCCTGGAGCTCCTCTCTCCCCTGGGTATCATGGCGGCCGAACTGGTCACCAACGCGATGAAACACGCGACAGGCTCCGCGAAGGCGGCGCGAGTCAGCGTGCGTACGAGTTGCGAGGAGGGACGCTTCGAGCTCTTCGTACACGACGATGGACCGGGCCTGCCCGAGGCCGCGGCGGCCGCGCTCCGGGGCGAGGCCCCCGAGGGCGCCGGCTTCGGCCTGTTCATGGTGCGCGCCTTGGCCGACCAAGTCGGCGCGGAGATCGAGGCGACGGCCGGTTCGAGCGAGATATACATAAGCCTCGCGGCGCCGGCCCAGACCGAAAGGGCCGAGACGTCCGAGGAGCCTTATCCGACCCCGGCCTAATCGCCGCCCGACGAGAGGCGCCCGAGCAGGGCGTCGGCGCGGGCGCGCCAGCGCTCCATGTCGGAGCGGATGAACTTCACGAAGGAAGCTGACTCGGGCGTCCCGAGCACCGCGCGCATCTCCTCCTCGCCGCGGAAGGTGGCGCGCCTGAAGCGGTTGGCGTAGTCCTTGCGCCGCGTCAGGTACACCTGCTCCTCCACGAAGCGGGTGGAGTCCATGAAGCGCTCCACTTCCTTGGCGAAGGCCTCTTCCGTGAGCCGGCCCGCGCCTAAGAGTTCGCCGAGCGTAGCCCAAGCGTGCTGGGCCTTATCCACCGGGTATTCGGACCAGAGCCGCGCGTACTCGGCGTGCATCTCGTCCCAGCCGTTCAGCTCGCCGGATTTCACGCGTGAAACGAGGGCCTCGACCTTGCCGCGCGGGACGAGCTGGCCGCCCAGGTTCTCCCACTCGGCCACGCGCTCGCCCGAGAGCACCTCCGCCGCGTCCTCGAAGGAGAGGCCCGGGCGGCCGGCGAAGTAGGCGATCAGGGTCTGCATGGCGTACCAGCGCAGCATGTGTCGGTAGGCCTTGTAGGCGCGCCGGGGCTTCAAGACGACGACGGGGCGGCCGGAGTTCTCCACCCCGCGCGCCCTGAGCTCCAGGGCGTCGATCTCCTCTTTGGGCCCCCAGAGGAGCTCCCTACCCTTGGCGCGGGCCTCTCCCTCCTCGGGCGTAGCCTTGCCCTTGAACGCGTACCAGGCCTCGCCGGCCTCGAGCTCGAGCAGGGCCAGGGCCTGGAACATCTCCTCGGCGGTGTCGGGGGCGAAGGGCGAGAATTCGACGTTCTGGGTCTTAAGGACGCGCTTGTCGCGCGCGGTGAACTTGGCCTCGTTACGTAGGAGCGCGTACATATTGTACATCCACCAGTACGCCGGCATGAGCTCGAGCCGGTCGCGCGCCGGGTCGTCGGCCACGAGGCAGAAGGGGAAGGGGAGGTCCAGCTCGAAGCGGTAATCGCCTTTGGCCAGGAGGCAGTAGCTGGCGAAGCGGGAGCTATGCTTAACCGAGGTGGACAGCCCGGGCCAAAAGCCGCGCCCGGCGTCGATCTCGCCGTCGTTGGCGCGCGAGTTGTGGTTGGAGCCGATCGTGGCCCCCGCCGCCATATTGGACTGGCCCTTGACTAGGGCAGCGACCAGGAAGCTGGTGTTGTGGTGCTGCTCGTGCGCCGGGTAGATCAGGTTATTGAGGATCTCGCAGCAGGACACGGTGGAGTTGTCGCCCAGGACCGAGTGGATGAGCCTAGCGCCGTACTTGAGCGCCGAGTTGGTGCCCATGACGAAGCGTACCGCCTTGCAGCCGTAGAACACGCGGCAGCCGTAGCCGACGATGCCGTTGACGAGCTCGACGCCCTCGCCGATCTGGGTGCGTTCGTCGTCGCTCGACTTGATCGTGACGTTCTTCAGCTTATTCGCGCCCTTGATGTAGGCGCATTCGCCTATCTTAACGTCCTTGATGATATGGTTGCTCTTAAGCACCGATCCCGAGCCTATGACGCCGTACTCGCCGCGGCGAGCATCGAAGGAGGCCTGGGTCATGTCCTTGAAGCGCTCCATGAGCAGCTTATCTTCGCGCCGCTTGGCCCAGAGGTAGGCGTCGGCGCAGATCATGCCGTCGAAGGGGAGTACTGAACGGCCGCCGGCCTCGTTCATAAGGTCGAGCCATACGCGGATATCCTCGGGCTCCCCGTCCTTGAGGATACCGTTACCCCATTTGGCGTGGTCGGTCACGTGGATCTCGTCGTTATTAAGAAGGATGCAGCGATCGCCTATCGAATAGTGGGCGATGTAACTGCAGGAGTGGACGGCGCAATCGTCGCCTACGTCGCAGGAAATGACGCGGGCGTTGCTCATGCCCGCGGGGATCATCATGTCGTGATGCTCGAGTATGACGCGCGCCAGGCGCCCGATGCGCACGAGGCCGGCGAACTCGCTGTTCCTGATCAAGGCCGGCTCGAAGGGGTCGCGGACCAGGATACGCCCCCAGTCGGAGCAGCGGTTGCCGTTTAGGATCAGGGCCTCGACCTCGGAGGGCTTCAAGGGGCGGTAACTATCGACGGGGTGGCCGAGGGCTTGGTTCCGAAGGTAGTACTCGTCGGCGCCCTCGGGGAGGTATTTCTCTGGCACGAAGCCGTAGCCGAAGCTGGCCTCGGTATGGAGCACGATGTCGTTCATGGCGCGGTCCTTCCTACGCCATAAGCCTACACGCTGGCGGGCGGCTTTGCAACGGCGGGACCCGTTTCGCCTAGGCTACGACGCGGCGTCGAGCGCTGAGACGGGCGTTGCGGCGCCGCATAGGGGTCGTCGGGCGGCGTTCTTGACAAAGAAGCCGGACGGGTGACATGGTTAGCCATGCCCAGCGAGCTGTACGCCGTAGAAGACCCCGCCGACCTGGCCGCGGAAGAGGCCGCCTTCGAGCTTTTCCCGAGGCTGAAGGCCGCGGCGAACGCCGTGCTCAAAGCCGAATACGCCTCGGGCCTGGCCGACCTCCTGGGTAACCCGGGCGACTTCCACCGCTACCTCCGCGGCAACGCCGGCGACCTGGCCGAGCGCCGCGCCAAGCTCCTCTCGACTTTCAGGCACAATATGGAGCTCCTCGTGAGCAAGACCTGGGTCGAGGACCACGACGGTAAGCGCAAGGATAAGGCCCTGGACGCCATAGACGGCATCCTCGACGCCATGGGCGCCGGAGACTTCAGGCGCTCGCTCGCGCTCTTCGTGAAGCTCGCAGAAGGCATGGCGACCCTGCTCTTCGGGGAGTCGCCCGCCGACGAGGGCTTCATGGATTACGTGTTCAGGATCGACCCTAAGCTCGGGCTGTTCTACTGGTACGTCTCCATGCTCAAGGCCGAGCCGCCCGAGGACGAAGAGCTCGCCCAGCTCGAGCTCCTCATCGGCATCTACGCCCTCAGCTGCTTCTAACTCCGCCGGCGCTGCTAGACGCCCGACTCCGCCAAAGCCATGCGTAAAGCCTCGTCTAAGAGCTCCCGCGGCGGCTCGGCTATGGCGCCGCTCTCCATGAGCAGGCGGTACGACGAGCGGCTCGCCGCGATGTCCGCCTTAGTCCGGTCGTAGACCTCGTCGGGGCCGAGCTCTAGGCGGGCGAGCCCTTCCTTAACCGCCTGTTCCGCCACGTCGGCAGCCTCGCGCTCGAAAAGCCCCTCGTCCTCCATCTGCGGCATGATCTTATCGGGCCGTATACCGCGCGCCTTGGCGAAGTCCGCTAGGGAATGGGCGCAGCGTATGGCCATGCCGTCGGAGATAGCCTTGGCGCGCACGAGGAGCGCGCCCTTGAGTATGCCGGGGAAGCATACCGAGTTATTCACCTGGTTCGGAAAGTCGCCGCGGCCCGTGGCCACGATGAAGGCGCCTTCTTCCAAGGCGGCATGCGGCCAGATCTCCGGCACCGGATTCGCGCATGCGAAGACGATGGATTTCGGGGCCATGGACCGTATCCACGTGCGCTTGACCGTATCGGGACCCGGGGCCGATAGGGCTATAAGGACGTCCGCCCCGGCCAGAGCCTGTTCGGGCCGGTCGTAACGCTCGGGATTAGTCGCCTGGGCCAGCTCCCATTGACGATAGGCGCCCGGATCGCTCTTAAGGTCTTCCCTGCCCGTATGCAGGCCGCCCTTGGAGTCGAAGAGGGCCAGGCGCTCGGGATCGCCGCCGTCGGCCATGATAAGCCGGGCGATGGTGGTATTGGCCGCGCCGGCCCCCAGGAGTACGATGCGGGCGTCGGATAGGCGCTTGCCGGCGAGCTCTAGGGCGTTTAAGAGTCCCGCCAGGGTGACGCAGGCCGTGCCCTGGGCGTCGTCGTGCCACACGGGTATGCCGCATGAATCGCGGAGCTCGTCTAGGACCCGGAAGCAATTCGGCTGGCTGATGTCCTCCAGGTTGACGGCGCCGAAGGAATGCCGCGCCATCTTCACGAAGTCGACGATGCGCATGGGGTCGTTCTGGCCGTCGGGGCCGCGGCTATCGATGCAGAGCGGCACCGCGTCGACCCCGCCTAAGTATTTCATGAGGAAGGCCTTGCCCTCCATGACGCCGAGGCCGCCGGGCGGGGTCACGTCGCCGTCGCCGAGCACCCGGGTAGAGTCGCTCACGACCGCCACGGTGTTGCCGCGGGAGCTCAGCTCGAAGCTGGCGTCGTAGCGCTCGCGTATGCCGGTGGACACGGCCGAAACGCCCGGGGTATACCACACGTTGAACCAGGCCGGGCCGTAGAGCCCGCAGCGAGGCGCGGTCTGGAGCTTGCCGCCGTAAAAACGGTGCGCCGCGGTCGATAAATTAGAGTAGAATCGAGTCTGGGCCCGGGCCCGGGCGTCGGCGTCGGGTAAGGCGGCTTCTAAGACCTCGCCGAGATTCGATAGGTCGAGCTTTAAGGTTTCAGTATGGGGCATGGCGTCCTCCGCGTATCGAGTATAGGCATAAGCGCGGGGCGGGGCAAACGCGAAGGCGGAGGATCGATGGGACGGGACGGGACGGACGCGCTGATCGTTCTCATTGGCGGCACGGGCGACCTGGCCGTCCGGCGCATCGCGCCGGCGTTGTACGGCCTCTGGCTACGGGGCGGGCTCGGTCCCTCATCCGCGATCATAGGCCTGGCGCGTAGCGAGCTCGACGACGAAGGCTACCGGGCCCGCCTGGCCGAGGCCGCGAAGGCGGCCGCCGGCGGCGCGCTCCCGCCGCGCTTCGACGAGTTCCTGAACCTCGTGCGCTACGAGCGCGGCGACGCGTCCATGCCGGAGGCCTACGAACGCCTCGCCGCCGGCGCCCTAGCGGACCCGGCCGCGAACGCCGTGTTCTATCTTTCGTGCGCGCCGAGCCTCTACGGCGACGCGGCGCGGATGATCGCCCTCGCTGGCCTGGCGGGGAAGCGCAGCCTGGCGCGGGGTTTCCGGCGCCTCGCCGTGGAGAAGCCCTTCGGAACCGACCTCTATAGCGCCCGCGTACTCAACGCCCTCCTCCACCGCTATTTCGACGAGGCCGACATCTTCCGCGTCGACCACTACCTCGGCAAGGACGCGGTGAGGGACATCCTACGCTTCCGCTTCGAGCACGCCCTCTTCGAGCCCCTCTGGAACGCCCGCCACGTCCGCCGGGTGGAGATCCGAGCCATGGAATCCGGCGGCATAGGCGAGCGCGGCGGCTACTACGACGGGGCGGGCGCCTTGCGCGATATGGTCCAGAACCACCTCGCGCAGCTCCTGTGCCTGGCCGCGATGGACGCGCCGGACGACCTAAGCCCGGACGCCATACGGGAAGGGAAGGTGCGCCTCTTACGCGCCGTGGAAGCGCCCGACCCCGAGGCCGACGGAAGGGCCGCGCTGCGGGCTCAGTATACGGCCGGCGCAGGCTTACCGGATTATCGCGCGGAGCGCTTCGTGCCCTCGGGATCGGCGACCGAGACCTTCGTAGCGCTGCGCCTGTCGATAAGGAACCGCCGCTGGGAAGGCGTGCCCTTCGTCCTGTGCACCGGCAAGGCGCTGCGCGAGCGCTATTGCGAGCTCAAGCTCGTCTTCGGGCCGGCGGGCGTTTCGCCGCGTGAGCTGACGCTGCGCATCCAGCCGGAGCCGGCCGCGAGCCTACGCCTCGAAGCCGGGCCGGCCGAGGGCTGGGACGGCCGCCTGGACGGACGGCCGGCCGAGGGGCGGCTGGGCGGCGATCCGTACGAGCGCATCCTTGCCGAGCTCCTCGCCGGGCGCAACGACCTGTTTACGCGCTTCGACGAGGCCGAGGAGGCCTGGCGCATCGTGCAGCCGCTCCTGGAGCGCTGGAAAGACGCGCCCGAGGAAGGGCTCCTCTCCTACCCCGCCGGCGGCGAAGGGCCGCCGCTCGATATTTTTCTCCGATAAAAATAACTTGCGCTCCGCGGCATATGGCCCTACACTGTGCGAGCGGAAGCCGAAAGGTCGGCTATCCGAATGAACCAAGGAGGAATCACTATGAAACGCGTATCGATAGCCCTCGTGGCCGTAGCGCTCGTCATGGCCCTTATGGCCTGCGGCGCCCCGAAGCAGACCTTCGTCAATATCGCCTCCGGCGGCACGGGCGGCACCTACTACCCCCTGGCCGGCGCCATGGCGACCATCTGGCAGGACGCCATCAAGGGGATGAACGCCTCCGCCCAGACCACGGGCGCCTCGGTCGCCAACGTGAACCTCCTGCGCGAGGATAAGGCCGACGTCATCTTCGTACAGAACGACATCGCCTATTACGCGGTGAACGGCCAAGAGATGTTCAAGGACAAGGCCTTCCCGAACCTGCGCGGCATGGCCACCCTGTATCCCGAGACCTGCCAGCTCATCGTCCTGGCCGACTCCGGCATCAAGACCGTAGCCGACCTGCGCGGCAAGAAGGTCGCCGTGGGCGCCGCCGGCTCCGGCGTCGAAGCCAACGCCCGCCAGATCATGGCCGCCGCCGGCATCACCTACGCCGACATCCAGCCCCAGTACCTGTCGTTCAACGAAGCCTCCAGCAACCTCAAGGACGGCAACATCGACGCGGCCTTCCTCACCGCCGGCCATCCGACCGCCGCCGTGCAGGACATCTCCGCGACCAAGGCCATCGCCGTCGTTTCGATCGACGACGCGCTCGCCGCGAAGCTCATGAGCCAGTATCCCTTCTACACCAAGACCGTCATCCCCGCCGGCACCTACCGCGGCGTCGACGTCCCCACCTCGACCGTAGCCGTGCAGGCCATGCTCGCCGTCTCCGATAAGCTCGACGCCGACGTCGTTCAGAAGATGCTGAAGAGCCTCTTCGAGAGCAACGACCGCCTGTCGGCCGCCCACAGGGCCGGCGCCATGGTCACCAAGGATACCGCCAGGGACGGCATGTCCCTGCCGCTGCACCAAGGCGCCGAGAAGTACTACGGCAGCAAGTAAAGCCGCTTCGGCATCGAAGGCCGCGCGGCCCCCGGGGCCGCCGCGGCCGAAACGGGGCGCATGCGCCCCGTTTTTTTTTCGGTCCGGCGGCTTCAGATATACGAAGGCCGCCTGGGGCGCCCTCCTCGTGGCGGCCGCCGTCCTGGCCGTCGGCGCCCGGGGACGGCTGTGGATCTACGCCGAGGACGGCCGGCTCTTCGCGGCCCTGCCGGCGGAAGGCGGCTTCGCCATCAGCTTCATACATTCAATAAATTTGTCGCCGGTGGAGGAATTCTTTAGCCTGGGCAGCGAAAGCTCGCTTATACTGGGCAAAGTAACGTTCGCCCAGTTCGGGACGGGCATGCCGACCGGCGACGACGAGGTCATCGGCATGGAGGACGGGCTCTACGTCACGAAGCCCGCGCGGCGCTTCGACTCGATAGAGCTGCGCGTCTCTCCGGTTCCGGGACACGAACTGAAGCTTGACGGAGAAACGATTCCGCTGACGCGCTGGGTTCCGCCCGGCGGCATGCTCAGGCTACGGGCCTCGCCGGCCGCGGGGCCATAGACTAAAGAAGGAGGCTCGATAGTATGAGCGAGCAGAATACGCCCGAGGCGACGCCTTCGGGAGACGACATCCTTAAAAAATTCGACAAGGAGGCGGATCATCGGAGCTATACCGGCTTCATGGCCCGCGTCGTGTCGGCTATCGCCATCACCTTCTCGTGCTTCCAGCTCTATACGGCGGTATTCGGCGTGCTCGACGCCATGCTGCAGCGCTCGGTGCACCTGGCCTTCGGCCTCTCGCTGATTTACCTCCTCTATCCGACGAGCAAGAAGTGGTCGCGTTCCAAGCTGCACCCGGTCGACCTCGGCCTGGCTATCCTAGGCGCCCTCACGCCTATGTACATCATCGCCAACTACCAGCAGCTGGTGCTACGGGCGGGCACGGCGACCTTCATGGACATGATCGTCGGCGTCATAGGCATACTCCTGGTCCTCGAGGCGGCGAGGCGCATCGTCGGCATACCGATCGTCATCATCGCCAGCCTCTTCATACTCTACGCCTTCGTCGGCCCCTACATACCCGGCCGCCTCGCCCACCGCGGCGTGGACGTAGGCGACCTCGTGCAGCACCTCTTCTTCACCACCGAGGGCGTCTTCGGCATACCCCTGGGCGTGTCGAGCACCTTTATCTTCCTGTTCATCCTGTTCGGGTCGTACCTTGAGAAGACGGGCCTGGGCCAATACTTCATCGACCTAGCCAACTCCATAGCCGGCCGCGCGGCAGGCGGCCCGGCCAAGGTGGCCGTGCTATCGAGCGGCCTCATGGGCACGGTCTCGGGTAGCTCGGTGGCCAACGTCGTCGGCACCGGCTCCTTTACCATCCCCATGATGAAGCGCCTGGGCTACAAGGGCGAGTTCGCCGGCGCCGTCGAGGCGACGGCCTCCACCGGCGGCCAGCTCATGCCGCCCATCATGGGCGCGGCGGCCTTCCTCATGTCCGAGATGACGAGCATACCGTACGTGCGCATCATCGGCGCCGCCGTCATACCGGCCATGCTGTATTATTTCGGCGTCTGGGCCGGCGTGCATTTCGAGGCCAAGAAGTTGGGCCTACGCGGCCTGCGCAAGGACGAGCTTCCGAACCTGAAGGAGATCTTCTTCGGCCGCGGCTATCTCATGATCCCGCTCATCGGCATCGTGTGGCTCTTGGTATCGGGCTTCACCCCCATGCTCGCCGCGTTCTACGCCATCATCCTGTCCATCGCCTCGGCGGTGCTGGGCTGGTGGGCGCCGCTGCCGATCGGGGCCATGCTGCTCTGGTTCGCCGCCGCCCGTCCATTGTTCAACGTCGGCCCCTACGGCGCCGACGGCGCCCTTAAATTCATCACCCAGATGACGCCCTTAGGCGCCCTGGCCGTACTGGCGGCCGTTCTCGTCGGCCTCATGCTCCTAGGTAAAAAGCCCAGGATCAGCCCCAAAGAGATGGTCTTGGGCCTCGAGTCCGGGGCGCGCTCGGCCATAGGCGTGCTCGCGGCCACCGCCTGCGCCGGCATCATCATCGGCGTGGTCACCAAGACCGGCCTGGGCCTGAAGCTCGGCGGCGTCCTCGTGAGCCTGGCGAACGGCAACCTGCTCCTCACCCTGTTCTTCACCATGATCACCAGCATCGTGCTGGGCATGGGCGTTCCGACCACCGCGAACTACATCATCACCTCGACGATAGCGGCGCCGGCCATCATCATGCTCCTGCGGCAGCTCAATCCCGACCTGCCCTTGGACGCGATAGCCATCGTGCTTCCGGCCCACATGTTCGCGTTCTACTTCGGCATCATAGCCGACGTGACGCCGCCGGTGGCCTTGGCCGCCTTCGCCGGGGCCGGCATAGCCAAGGCCAACCCCATGAAGACGGGCATCAACGCGTCCAAGCTGGCCATCGCGGCTTTCCTAGTGCCTTACATCTTCGTAGCCAACCCGGCGATGTTGATGATAGACGTGAAGCTCGCGAGCGCGGCCCTCATGATCATCACCTCGATGGCCGGCATCATCTCGGTATCGGCCGGCGTCATGTCCTACCTCATCCATCCGATGCTCTGGTGGGAGCGGATAGCCTTCGTGCTCGGCGGTATCCTCATGGTCATGCCCGGCGCCTTTACCGACCTCATCGGCCTCGGCGTCGTGGCCGCCGGCGTCGCGGTGCAGATCGTACGCAGGCGCGGGGCCAAGGGCGCCTCGCCCAAGGCGGCTTAAGCGGCGCCGCCGCCGTAGCCGCCCCTCTATGGTCCCGGCCGCCGCTTCCTGAGCGACGGCCGGGCCTTTTCTTTATCCGTCGAGTCATGATACCTTCGGGCCATGTCCGGCATATTCGACGTGCTCTACGAAGACGGGGACCTGGTCGTGGTGAACAAGCTGGCGGCCGTGCCGGTGCTACCTGATAAGTCGGGCGACGAGACCCTGAAGGACTTCGTGGCCAAAGCCCGGCCCGGTCGCTTCATCGAGCCGGCCCACCGGCTCGACCGCCGGACGAGCGGCATCGTCGCCTTCGCCAAGAACAAGCAATCCCTAGCCGCGCTCTCGGAATCCTTCAGGGAGCGCGAGGTGGAGAAGACCTATTGGGCCGTCGTGGATACGCCGCCTTCGGCCCCCTCGGGCCGCCTTCGGCACCGCCTGATCCACGACCATAGGCGCAACCTGGCCAAGGCCGTCGCCGCGCCGCCGAAGCCCGCTCCCGACGTGGCCGAGCTCAGCTACAGCCTCGTCGGCCAGAGCGAACGCTATTACCTGCTCGAGGTGAAGCCGGTCTCCGGTAAGACCCACCAGATCAGGGCCCAGCTCGCCGCGGCCGGCATGCCCGTGCGCGGCGACCTGAAATACGGCGCGCGCCGCTCCACGAGGAACGGCCTCATCATGCTGCACGCACGGGGCCTGGCCCTGGAGCTGCGGAGCGGTAAGCGCCTCTCGCTATCCGCCGAGCCCCCCGCGGACGAGCCGCTCTGGGCGGCCTTTCAGGACGCGCTCCCGGCCGGCTAGAACAGCGGGGCGACGCTGGGCAGGGCGGCGGCCGCGCGTTCGTTGAGCTCTCGCCATTGGACGAAGGGCGCCCCGGCACCGGCGGCGGGTTCGACCGACAAGCGGTACACGGCGCAGTTGCCCGTGGGCAGGATGGGCAGCCAGGAGCGGCATCCGAAGCATGCGCGCACCAGCCATTGCATGGTCCCGCCGTGGCTCACGGCCAAGACCTGCCCCTCGCCGGCCGCCGCCAGGTCGCGCATGCGCCGCCATGCGCCTATCGCCCGCGCTTCCAGGCTCGCTACGCTCTCCGCCCCGCTCACGCCGGCCCAGCTTTCGGCCTTGAAGCGCGCGTAGTCCTCGGGATAGCGCTCGCGTATCTCGGCCATGGCAAGCCCGGAAAAGACGCCGGTGTCCAGCTCCATCAAGAGCGGCTCGGCCAGGGGCGCGGCGAGGCCCAGCTCGGCGGCGACGATGGAGGCCGTCTCGTAGGCGCGCGCCAAGGGCGAGGCCAGGACCCGGCCTATGCCCCGCGAGCCCAGCCACGCGGCCGCGGCGCGGGCCTGGGCGCGTCCGTTTTCGCTTAAGGGAAAATCGCGCCGGCCTTGGATGCGGCCGGCGGCGTTACCCTCGCTCTCGCCGTGACGCATGAGGTAGAAATCGACCGGGCGATCGAGGCGGGTGAAGAAGCGGGGGTCGGCGGGGGTATCGAGGCCTATCGCGTCGTTAGCGGCTGGCGTATCCAAATCTATCCTCCGTAATTCCGTCGGCGCATCGCGCCTTTCGCGGCGCGGCGCGGCGCGGCGCGGCGCGGCGCGGCGGAACTATACCTTTTTCAGGAGCGCGAGTATAGTCGAGGCATGAAGGATCTGACGACCGGTAACGAAACCAAAGTAATCATATCGTTCGCCCTGCCCATGCTGATCGGGAACGTGTTCCAGCAATTCTACAACATGGTCGACAGCGTCATCGTGGGGAACTTCGTCGGTACGCAGGCCCTGGCGGCGGTCGGCACGGCCTTCCCGGTGATCTTCCTCATGATCTCCATGGTGATGGGCCTGACCATGGGGACCATGGTGCTCGTGTCTCAGTATTACGGCGCCAAGGATTGGGAGAAGGTACGGGCCGCGGTTGACACCGGCTATATCGTCATGTTCATAGCCGGCGCGGCTATGTCGGCCGTCGGCGTCCTCTCCACCGACGCCATACTCCGGCTCCTGCGCGTGCCGGCCGAAGTCTTCCCCGACGCGTCGGCCTACCTCAGGGCTATCTTCGCGGGGCTCTTAGCCATGTTCGGCTATAACGGCATCGCGGCCATCCTGCGGGGCTTAGGCGACTCCAAAACGCCGCTCTACCTCCTTATAGCGGCGAGCTTCGTCAACGTCGCCTTAGACCTGCTCTTCGTGGTCGGCTTCGGCTGGGGCGCGGCCGGCGCGGCCTGGGCCACCGTCATCGCGCAGGGCCTGTCGTTCGTCGGAGGGCTGGCCTACCTCAACACGCGCAACCGCTTCCTGCGCCTGGATCTCAAGGCCCTACGCTTCGACCGGGAGATCTTCAAGCAGAGCGTACGCATAGGCCTGCCGACCGGCATACAGCAGACCATGGTCTCGCTGGGCATGATGGCGCTCACGCGCATCGTTAACGGCTTCGGCACGGCGACCATAGCCGCCTTCTCGGCCGCGAGCCGCCTGGATAGCTTCGCCTCCATGCCGGCCATGAACCTGAGCCAGGCCGTCTCCACCTTCACCGGCCAGAACATGGGCGCCGGCAAGACGGAGCGGGTGAAGCGAGGCCACCTGTCGGCGGTGATCGTCGGCGGGGCGATCTCCGTCGCCGTGGGCGCGACGGTCATGGCCTTCGGCCCGGCGCTCATGGGCCTCTTCACCGTCGACGCCGAGGTCATAGCCATAGGCGCCCGCTACCTCTTCATAGTCGGCGCGACCTACGCGCTCTTCTCCACCATGTTCATCAACAACGGGGTCATGCGGGGCGCCGGAGACGCGTTCATACCGATGATCAACACCCTCCTGGCCCTCTGGGTCGTGAGGATACCCTGCGCCATCCTGTTCTCAGGCCCCCTGGGCATGGGTAGCGACGGCGTCTGGTGGAGCGTGCCGGCCGGTTGGACCATGGGCGTGATCTTCTCGACCTGGTATTACCTAGGCGGACGATGGAAGCGCAAGGCCGTCGTCAGCAGGCCGACCGAAGCGCCCGAGACGGCCTCGCCGGACGCGCGCGGGGGCCCGGCCGACGACGCCGGGGCCGCCGCAGCCGAGCTTTCGGCCCCGGGCTCCCCGGCCGATTAAGCATGGCCGGGACGACGCGCGCGGCCATCCCGCGCAAGCGGCCTGAACGATACCGGCCGCTTTACTTCAGCTTCGCCGTCCTCAATACCTTCTCCTTCATGCTCATGTCCGGCGGCGTCCTCACGCTGATCGCCCTGTCGATGGGAGCTTCGGGCACCTACATCGGCCTCCTCGGTTCGCTGGGCTACCTCTCCTTCTTCTTCATGCCCCTGGGCCGTTGGGCGCTGGCGCGCCATAGCATCGTCGGCGTCTTCGGCTGGTCCTGGCTCCTGCGCTACGCCTCGATGATCCCGGCCATCGCGGCCCCCTTCCTGGCCGCACGCGGAGCGCCGGGCTGGGGCCTTTCGCTGCTCTTGGCCGGGACCTTCGGCTTCAACTTCTTCCGCGGCACCGGGCTCATCGGCAACAACCCGGTCATCGCCTTCATGGGCGGCAAACGCGGAGCGGGCGCCTTCCTTTCTACCATCCAGATCCTCAATAGCCTGACCGCCATCGGGTCGAGCGCCGCCCTGGCCTTAGCCATCGCGGCGGCCCCGGGTAGCGCGGCCTACGCGGGGCTCCTGGCCGTAGGCGTGGCCAGCGGCATCGCGGGCTCGATACTCCTCCTCCGGCTACCCGAGCCCGACGAGTACCGCCCGGCGCGCGGCGCCACCATGCTCTCGGCCATACGCGAAGCTTTCGCCGACCGGGGCTTCAGGCGATACCTCGCGGTCTTCGCGCCGCTGTCCTTCGCCGCGGGCACCGCGCGGACCTTCATCGTTACCCACGCCTACGCCCTGTACGGCCAATCCGAGGGCATCGTCATGCTCTACGGGCTGTGCTTCAACCTCGGTATCGCCGCCATGGGCTTCGCGAGCCGCCGGCTCATGGACCGCCTGGGCGCCAGGCCGCTCTACGCCGTCTACGGGGTCCTAGCCTGCGCCGCCTTCGTGCCCCTGGCCCTGAGCCCGGCCTTCGGCTCGGCCGCGTGGACGCGGGCCTTCCTCGCGATCGTCAACCTGGCCGCCGGCTTCGCCCTCGCCGGCCAGGAGAACGCCGGGCAGGCCTATTTCTTCGCCATGGTCAAGCGCGAGCAGGTCTTGGACCTGGCGGTCGTCTATTACGTGGCGCTCGGCCTGGGCGGCACCCTGGGCTCGGCGCTCGGCGGCGTATTCCTGGACGGGGCGGCCGCCGCGGGCCTGCCGCTCGACCTAAGCTATCGCCTGTTGTACGCGGCGCTCCTGGCCCTGACCGCGCTCGCCACGGCCGGCATAAGCCGGCTGCCCCGCCTAGGCGCGGCGACCGTGCGCGAGACCCTAGGCGTGCTCTTGAGCGTGCGCGACCTGAAGTCCATCGGCCTCCTCGATCGCCTGGGGCATGCGCGCTCAGCCGAAGAGGAAATAGACGTCATCCGCCAGCTAGGCGCGGGCCGTTCCCCCGTCTCCGAGGCCGAGCTACTTCCCTATCTTGAAAGCCCGCGCTTCGGCGTTCGCATCGAGGCGCTCCTAGCCCTGGAGAACCTCGAAACCCTCTCGGCGCGCGCCTTGGCCCGCGTCGAGGAGGAGATAGACGGTCGGCCATGGTCCACCGCCTACGTCGCGGCGCGTATAGCGGCCAAGCATGGCTATAGGCGCGCCCTGCCCAAGCTCCGGGCGGCCCTGCAAGCGCCCGATTATATGCTGCAGGGCTCGGCCGCCGTGGCCCTCGCCCGCTTAGGCGACGTCGAGAGCCGATCGGCCATAGAGTCGCTCGCGGCGACGAGCGATAACCCCCGGGTGCTCATGAGCGCGGTATCGGCGCTCGAGCACTTAGGCGATCCGCGCTCCGTGCCCGTCCTGGTTTCGGTGCTCCTACGGCCGAACCCGCCGCGCTTCGCCTTGAACGAGACGATCTTGGCCTTAGCCGGGCTCCTAGGCGGGCTGCGCGGTTTTTATAGGACCTATACGAGCTGGCTACGCGACGAGGAAGAGGGGCTGTCGCTGCTCCTAGACCCTCTATCGGACGCCGCTTCGGCCAAGAACGACCGATCAGGCGACGCCGAGGCGCTCGCGGCCTCGCTCGCCGCCTTCGTCGCCGCGGCGGAAGGAGGCGACGGGGCCGCCGCCCTCGTCGCCCGCCATCCCGGCCTGGACGAAACCGCGGCGACCGTGCTCGCCGACGTCTGCTTGGACGACGAGCTGGCCGCGCGCCCCGGCTTCCGCTTCCTCCTAGCCGCCGTCGCCGTCGAGTCGTTTCTTTATTATTCGCGCTAAGTAGGCTATACTCGCTGCCATGGCGCCGAACTCGGCGCCGAGGTTGGCTGCGGGCGTCGAGCCCGGGACCCGCCCCGCATAAAAGATCGCGGCAACGCTGCCTTTCGGGAGACGTTCAGCATGTTCGACCTAGGGAACATCGTTACCATAGCCATTACGCTCATCGTCCTGGCGGCGTACCGCATACTCGATAGGGATAATCGCTCCCTTGAGAAGGTGAAGAAATTCGCCGACCGCCTGCAAGGCGAGATGGCGGCCTACGCCGACCGACGGGCCGACGACCTTAAGGCCTATGCGGTCGAGCTCGACGTGCATCAACAAGCCGCCAAAGAGGTCCTGCGCCGCGTGCAAGCCGCCGAGACGGCCTTGGGCGAGCGCGCCTCGGCCATAGACGCCATGGCGGCCAGGGTCGCCCAATACGACGCCGCCTTAGGCGAGCTCAAGGCGATGAGCGAGAGCGTCGACCACAACCTCGCGGCCATACGCGACGAAAGCGCCTTCGTGGACGGCGTGGCCAGGGCGCTCAAGTCGGCTAAAGCCGAGCTCGACGCGCTCAAGGGCTCCATGGCCGGCCTCCGCGAGGGCTTCGCCCAGGACCTAGGGGCCAGTAAGCGCGAGCTCGAGGAGGCCTTCAACGCCGAGCTGCGCTCGGCCCTGGACGACGCCCAGACCGCCGTCGAGGGATTACGCGTCAAGGCCGAGGAGAGCGCCGTCAGCGTCGGCGCCATGCACGCGGCCGCGGCCGGGGCGGCCGAGGATCGCTATAAGGCCGTGGAGGCCAGGCTCGACGAGGCCTTCCGCCGCGCGCGCGAAGAGGGCGAAAAGCTCGAAGACGCCGCCTATCGTCGGCTCGAGGAGCAGATCGAGGCGCGCGGCGACAAGTTATCCGCCGCGTTGGAAGCCAAATTCGAGAGCATCCGCGACCAGTCCAAGGATCGCTTCGCCAAGGTCGAGGCCAAATTCCAAGAGGCCGCGCTCGGTTACCAACAGAAGGTCAAGGATAGCCTCAAGCAATACCAGGAGGAGATCCATGAGCGGCAGGCCGAGCTTAAGGCGGCCTTCAAGGAGACCGTCAGCGACGCCAAGCGCTCCGCCGAGGAGGCCGCCGCGGAGCATAGCGAGCGCCTTGCGACCTTCAAAGCCCAGCTGGACGACGCCGCGGAAGCCCAGGAACGGAGGCTCGCCGAGCTCGCGAACGCGCTGGCCGAGGCCGAGCGCGGCGCCGAGGGCCGCATCAAGGCGCTGAGCGAGAAATTCACCGACCGCAGCGCCGAGCTCGAGTCGCGTATCGTCGGCAGCTTCGAATCCCGCGCGGCCGAGCTGCGCGGCCTGGTCGAACACGGCCTCGAGCGCCTCGAAGGGATGCGCCTGGACGCCGACGCCGTCGAAAAAGGCCTTAGGGAGTCCATGGCAGGCGTCGAGCGCCGCGTCGAGGAGGACTTCGCCCTTTTCGGCCGGGACCTCGCGGCCAGGCAGCGCTCCTTTGAAGAGGAGCTTAAGAGCGAATCGGCCAGGATTCGGGCCAGCGTCCAAGACCTGGAGGCAGACCTCAACGCCCTCAAGTCCAGGGCCTACGCCAACGTCTCGGAGAAGCTACGCGTCTTCGAAGACGAGTTCTTCGCCGACTTAAAGAAGCGCCGCGAGGACGCCGACGAGAAGTTCGCCCTCTGGCGCGCCGATATGGACGAGCGCCTCGCCGCCGCCCAGCGCGAGGCCGAGGCCGCCCAAGCGGCCAGCGCCAAGGCCTGGACCGAGGAATCGAGGGCCACCCTGGCCGAGGCCCAGGCCCGCGTGCAGGAGCAGGCGGCCAAGCTCGCCGAGCAGCTCGAGGCGCACCGGGAAGCCATCAGCGGCCGCATGGCCGAGGCCGATTCGGCCCTGGCCACCCTCAAGGCCGGCGTCAAGGCCGATCTGGACGACGCGCGCGCCGCCGCGAACGCCTACCTGAACGCCGAGCTGGAGCGCTGGAAGCACGAGAGCGCCGAGCGTATCAAGGCGGCCGAGCGCGCCGCCGAGGCCGACGGCAAGGCCTCCGCCCAGGCAGAGGCCGCCGCCCAGGCGGCCCTAGAGAAGGCGGAGAGGGCCGTACTCGAACAGGCCGAGCAGGCCAAGGCCAAGTTCGGCCAAGCCTTCAAGGCCGCCGAGAAGACGGCGGAGGACGCCCTGGCTAAGCTCAACGAACAGCTGGCCGCAGGCGTAGCCGCCCTGGCCGCGGATTGGGACAAGGAAAAGAAGCGCGTCATAGACAACGCCAAGGCCGAGCGCGACGCCCTGAGCCGCGACCTGCGCGGGCTATCCGAAGAGGCGGCCCGCTTCCGCCAGGATTTAAGCCAGAAGACGGCCCAGGCCCTAGAGGACTTGAAACGCAGCTACGATATCTTGGCGAGCGAGGCGGCCCGCAAGGCCCGCGAATCGGCGGCTGAGATGGACGGCTCGATCGAACGATACCGCGACGAATCCAAGTCCCTGAAGGCTAGCTTCGACGCGGCGCGCCTGGCGCTCTCGCAGGGCTTAGACGAAGAACGAAAGGCGCGGGAGCGCGCCTTCGCCGAGCTCGATAAGCAGCTTAAGGCTTTCCAGGCGGAGACCCGCGCATTCGAACGCGCCGACGAGCTCAAGGCCGCCCTCGCCGAGGCGGTGGAGGCCATGAAGGGCGACCTGGCCAAGGCCGAGAGCCGCCGCGGCGAGCTGGCCGAGCTCGAGGCCCAGTACGCGCGCGTCAAACGGCTAGAGGACGAGCTGTCGCAGAAAATCGCCCGTTTCCTGGCCGAGAAGCGCCGCTTCGACAGCATGGAGGCCGACTTCCAGAGGCTCATAAGCCTCTCGCAATCGGTGGACCAGAAGCTCGGCCAGGTTACCTCGAGCTACGACCAGCTAACCGACATACAGGCCGAGCTCAGGCGCCTGACCGAAGCCGCCGACGAGGCGGCCGAGAAGTACGAGCGCATCGAGCGCAAGGCGAGCGTCCTGGACGCGACCGCCGACGCGGTGGACAAGAACTTCCAGGCGATCACGGAGCTCGAGCGCAACGTGCGCAGCATGGACGCCGACGTGCGCGACGTCCCCGACCGCATCATCGAGCTCAAGCGCTCGCTCGACGAGGTCACCAACGCCAAGCCGCGCCTGGACGCCGCCATCGCGCGCCTAGACGAGCTGGGCGCGTCGCTCGACGAGACCGAGCGACGCGCCGCCGAGCTCACCAAGGCCCGCGAGTGGCTGGCACGGGCCGAGACGCGCTTCGAGGAGCTCAACAAGAAGACCCAGGACCACTTGAAGCTCTTGAACGAGCTCTTGAAGGACGAGCCGTCGGCGGGCAAGAAGGAGAAGGGCGCGCCCTCGCTGTCCGTGCAGGAAGCCGTGAGGAAGCTCGCGCATCAGGGCTGGAAGGTCGAGGAGATAGCCCGCGCCGTGAAGCTATCGCGCGGCGAAGTGGAGCTGATCCTGGAGCTAGGCCGGGCCGACTAAGGCGAAGGCGGCGGGGCTTCGACGGCCGCCGCCTCCTCGGCGGGCTTTTCGACTTCGGCGGCCGCGGCGGCCATCGCCGATCGTATCGCGTCGAGGTTCTTAAGCGCCGTCTCGTCGGCCGGATTGGCCGCGACGACGCGCTCGTAGACGGCCAGCGCCTCGTCGAGCCGCCCTAGGCGCGCCAGGGCGTAGGCTTGGATAGCCATGGCCGAGAGCAAGGCCGGATCGCGTTTAAGGAGCCGCAGGGCTAAGGCCAGGCTGTCCTCGTAGCGCCCCTGTTCGGCCCGAGCGCGCGCCAGGTTGAAGGCGGCCAGGTCATAGCCGGGGTCTAAGGCCAGCGCCCGCTCCCAGGCGGCGGCGGCCTTGCCCCAGTCGCCCCGCTCGGCCCAAGCCGAACCGAGCTCGGCCCAGCCCGAGGCCAGTCGCCGATCGGGCGCGCCGGCGCAGGCCGCTAAAAGCGCGCAGAGCGCGACGACGAGCCCGGCGCGGAGGGCCGCGCCCCGCGTCGCCGTCACCTCTCGTCGGACTCCCCGCCGCAGCCCGGACTCGTTCATCGCCCCAGCACCGTATTCTCTATGGTCCTGATCTGCGAGCGATAGAGGCTCGTGATATTGGCGCCGTAATCGGCTATCAGCCTGATCATGTCGCGCGGCGAGTCGTCCTCGTCGAAGCCGTTAATGCGGTCGCCCGCGTCGCCCAAGCCCGGCATGATATAGGCCATCTCGTTCAAGACCGGGTCCATCCAGAGCGTGTAGACCGTCATATTGTCGATGGCGCGTACGGCGCGGAGCGCCCCCTTGAGCGCGGAGATGATGTTGAAGCAGCGGATGGACTTCGGCTTCACGCCCAGGTCCAGGATGTACTTGACCACGGTCACCAAGGAGCCGCCGGTGGCGTTCATGGGATCGGCGAAGATCAGGTCCTTGCCGTCCAGCTCCTCGGGCCTGAAGTAGGAGCGGTCCAGGTCTAGGATATACTCCATGGTCGACTCGTCCTTGGTATCGTCGCGCTTGATCTTGAAGAGCGCGAAGGGCGTGACGTAGCCGTGCGACGAGTACTCCTGGATCTCCTTGGACATGATGATGGACGGCAGGAGGGCGCCGCGCAGCATCACGCACATCACGGTGTTGTCGATCTTGTCGTCCACGTTGGGGATCTTGTGCACCGCGTAGTTCTGCACCGGCGCGGTCACCGGGGTCTTCACGATCAGGTAGTTCTTATTCTCGCTCTTGGCGCCGCCGAAGGCCAGGTTGAAGAGGAGCTCGTAGGCGCGCTGCGTATAGTAGGTGAACTCGTGGCGCGGCGTGCGGCTGTCGCGCAGCTTGGCTATGAGCCTGGAGGCCTCGCCGTGGCTTTCGCTCGGGGTCTCGAAGGAGTAGACCTTGATGCGCGGGTCGCCGTGGCAGATCTCCTGCATGAGCGTGCCCATCTCGTTATAGAGCTCGATGAGGGCGCCCTCCTCCTTCCGGCGCTCCGAATCCTTGCGCGCGGCGGATAGCAGGTTGAACGACAGCATGGCCTTGCGATAGAGGCCGTCCATGCGCTCGAGCATGGCGCGGTCGCCGTCGTTCAGGTAGCCGTCCAGGTCCTGGGCCTTGAGTATCACCTTATTCATAGCTCCTCCTTAGTCGATCGATGGCGGAGGCGCGAAGCCGCGCCGGGGGCCCGCGCCCGGCCGAGGCCGGAAACCCGCGGGCTTAAAAAAAGGCGGCCATACGGCCGCCGATGGGGTCGGCCTTCATAGTCGGCCGTCCGCGCTCAATTCCTGCGTAGCACCTCGCCCATAACCCCGGAGCCTACGCCCACGGCGTTGCCCTCGTCGAAGTCCAGGTGGCATTCTAAGGCGTAGCTCTCGTGGACGCGGCAGACCACGTTCATGAAGACGGCGGCCCGCTCCTCGCCGACCTTCAGGTCCACGAGCTCCTTATCCTTGACGCCGAAGTCCTCGGCGCTCTTGGGGTCGAAGTGGATATGGCGCTTGGCGATGATGAGGCCCTTGTCCTTCTTCACGGTCCCCGCGGGGCCCTCGATCACGAAGCCCATGGAGCCGTCCAGCTGGCCCGACTCGCGGGTCGGGCAGCCGGCGACGCCGAGCTTAAAGACGTCGCTCGACAGGATCTCGCACTGCGTCTCCTTGCGCTCCGGCCCCAGGATGCGGACGCCGGCGATGGCGCCCTTGGGGCCGCGTATGGTCACGGTCTCCTCGCAGGCGAACTGGCCGGGCTGCATGAGATCCTTCATCTTGGTCAGGGCGTGGCCGGCGCCGAAGAGGGCCGCGAGGTCCTCTTTCGAGACGTGGATGTGGCGGTTCGAGAGGTTTACGATGACTTGGGTCTGGGGCACGGTATCTCCTTGAGGCCGACGAGGCGCGATCGCCGCGGCCGTTTCGATGGGGTCGGGGGGGGCGCCGGCTAAGGCGGCGCGCCGAAAATCAGTATAGTATAGGCTGCCGACCTTGTCGACTCGTCTCGACGGCCGCCGCTAGCCCTCGGCGCGGCCGCCGCTAGCCTTCGGAGCGGCCGCCGCTAGCCTTCGGAGCGGCGCGCGTCTACCACGACGAGCTGCGGCGTCTCCACCCCGTTCCAATAGTTGCGGCTCAGCTTGAACGCCAGGTCTAGCCGGTCGCCCAGCTTAAAGTCGCGGCCCATACGCTCGGCCTCGCCCCACCAGAGGGCCGGCCACTTATGGGCGCCGAAATCGAGGCTGAGCTTCAGGTGCTGCTTCTCGCCCTTGCCCATGATGTCGGCCGCGAAGAGCGGCACCTTGCGCGCCATAAAGACGAGCTGAGGATTGTCCTCGCCGTAGGGCTCGAAGCGGTCGACGAGCTCGGCGAGCTCCGGTTTCAAGTACTCATGGGGTAGCTCGGCGTCCACCAGGATCTCCTCCTCGCCGTCGTCCAGCTCCGCGGCCGCCAGGTACGCGGAGGCCATGGACCGGAAGCGCTCCCAGCGCTCGGCGGGCATGGAGAAACCGGCGGCGGCGTCGTGGCCGCCGTAGTCATCGAAGAGCTCGGCGCAGTGCTCCAAGAGCCCCTTCACGTTGAGGCCGCGGGCGCTGCGTACCGAGCCGACGGCGCTGCCGTCGGGCATGAAGGTGACGGCCACCGCGGGCGCCTTGAAGGTATCGGCGAAGCGGCTGGCCAAGATGCCGGTGATGCCGCGGTTGATCGAGTCCGAGCCCACGATGACGTGCTTGCCGTCCGAGGCCTCCGCCGCCTCCCGCGCCAGGGGGTAGACGGCGTCCCAGCACTCGCTACCCAAGGCGCGGCGCTCCTGGTTCAGGGCCAGGAGCCGGTCGGCCAAGGCGGCGCGCTCGGCCGCGTCATCGGCCAACAGGAGCTTCACGGCGACCTCGGGCTGGCCCATGCGGCCGGCCGCGTTCAAGACGGGGGTGAGCTGCCAGGCGGCGTCCACGGCCGAGAGGCGCTTACCGTTGCCGTTCTGCCTGGCCACGAGCTCGGCGACGCCGCGGCGCGGCCGCTTATTCAGGACCGCCATGCCCTGGCGCACGAGTATGCGGTTCTCGTCGGCCAGGGGCATAAGGTCCGCTATGGTCGACAGGGCCACGAGCTGCAGGGCCTCGGCCTCCGACTCGCCGTAGAGCTTAGAGCTCCTGAGCGCGAACGAGATGAAGAGGCTTTCGAAGGCGTCGAGCTCGCCGCCCTCGCCCCGGCCGTACTTGCCCATGCGCGACAGCTCGGCCAGGCGTATGAGGCTGGCGCCGGCGGCCTGGGGTATGAAGCGGGCCGCGTCCTGCCTGAGGTCGTAGGCCTGCACCTCGGCGGCCTTGCCTAAGGCCTTGGCCAGGAGCCGCTTCTGCAGCTCGCCGTCCCAGACGAAGATCTGCCTGTCCTTAAGGAAGGGCACGAGGCGGGTGCGCTCGAGCTCCACCATGCCCGGCACGATGGTCTCGGCGATGCGGCCGGTCTCGACGAGGTTGTCCATCCTCACCGCCTCGACGAGGTAGGCGTCGTTCAAGGGCCGCACGTTCAGGAGGGCGATCTGTTGCTTATAGAAGCCGCTCTTGGCGAAGCGCAGGGCCCAGGACAGCTTGTAGGCCACGCCGCAGCCTGAGAGGTCGCGGAAGGGGTAGCCCGAATCGGGCAGCTTGGGGTCGAGCACGGCCAAGGCGGGCGGCGGCTCGTCGGCCTGCAGCACGTGATGGTCGACCACGATGACGTCGAGGCCCAGCTCGGCAGCGTGGGCTATCTCGGCGTGGTTGGAGATGCCGCAGTCCACGGTGACGATGAGGCTGCCGTACTCGGCGGCGAACTCGTCGACCGCGCGCATGGACAGGCCGTACTTCTCGTCCTCGCTCGGCAGGCGGAAGGCCGGCTCGAGCCCTAGGCCCCGGAGCGCCTCTATGAGGAGCGCGGTGGAGGTGACGCCGTCCGCGTCGCGGTCGCCGAAGACCAGGACCTTCTCGCCCTCCTCCGCCGCCAGGAGCAGGCGGTCGACGGCGTCCTCCATGTCCTTGAAGAGGAAGGGGTTGCGGAGGAAGCGCGCGTCGTCCTCCAGGTAATAGAGGACGCGCTCGGGCTCGGTCACCCCGCGGCGCGCCAGGACCGAGGCTTCGAGGAGGCCTAGGCCGTAGCGCTCGGCCAACTCGCGTATGAGCGACGGGGAGGCGTCGCGCTTCCGCCACCTCATAGCGCGGTGATTTCCTTGATAATGAGGGGAGCGCTCGCCGGTGCCGCGTCGCCTATCGTCAAGGCGGCCTCGATCAAGGGCCAGGCCGCGTCCAAGGAGGCCCGGTCCTTGCCGTAGACCTCGGCCACGGCCTGCCCGGCCTCGACCTTGGCGCCCTTCTTGGCCTTGAACACGAAGCCTACGTCGGGGGCTACCGGGTCGACGGTCTTGTTCCGGCCCACGCCCAGGTACACGCCCGCCAGGCCTATCTTGAACGCGTCGATGGAGCGGATATAGCCGGCCTTGGGCGCCTTGAGCTCCCGCCTATGGTCCGAGCGGTAAGCGCCGTAGAGCGAGAGCATCTTCTCGACGTCGCCGCCTTGGCGCTTAACGTTAGCCAGGAAGAGCTCATAGGCGCGCCCGGATTCGACGGCGGCGCGGCAGAGCCCCTCCGCCTCGGCCAAATCCTCGGCCTTGCCGCCGGCCACCAGCATCCAGGCGGTCAGGCGATACGTCACCTCCAACAGGTCGGCGGGGCCGCCGCCCTTGAGGCAGTCGATCGATTCCTCGACCTCGAGGAAATTGCCTACCTTGTCGCCCAAGGGCTCGGTCATGTCGGTAATGACGCCGACGATGCGCTTGCCCATGGCCTGGCCGGTCTTCACCAGGCTCTGCGCCAGGCGCTCGGCGTCCTCGACGCTCTTCATGAAGGCGCCCGGGCCGCTCTTCACGTCGAAGACCAAGGCCTCGGCCCCCTCGGCCACCTTCTTGGACAGGATGCTCGCGGTAATGAGCGGCACGGATTCGACCGTCGCGGTCACGTCGCGCAGCGAATAGAGCTTCTTGTCGGCGGGCACGATGGCGTCGGTCTGGCCGGTCATGGCGAAGCCGTCGGCGCGGATGTAGTCGCGGAAGCGCGCCTCGTCCAGGCGCGTCCCGTAGCCGGGTATGCTCTCCAGCTTATCCAAGGTGCCGCCGGTGTGCCCGAGGGCCCGGCCGGACATCATGGGCACGCGGACGCCGCAGGCGGCCGCTATGGGCGCCAGGATCAGCGACACCTTGTCGCCCACGCCGCCGGTGGAGTGCTTGTCCACGAAGGGGCCCTCGAGGCCGGAGAGGTCCATGACGCTGCCCGAGCGCAGCATGAGCTCGGTCAGGTCGGCCGTCTCGCGGAAGCTCATGCCGCGGAAGAATACCGCCATGAGCCAGCTGGACACCTGGTACTCGGGGATCTCGCCCGAGACGTACCCGGCGACCATGAAGGCGATCTCGTCGCGCGTCAGCTCCTGCCCGTCCCGCTTCTTCATTATGACGTCTACGGCTCTCATATCCGCTCCTTACGATAGTTATAATACAGTAACATAAATTACAGCCCGCGCCGCCGAGGGCGACGGAGGCGGCCGCGTCGGCCGCTAAGCCCGCTCACAAGAGCCCGCTCTCCAGGGTCTTGAGCCGCCCGTGGGCCACCTTGGCCGCCAGGTCCAGGCCTATGGCGCGCAGGGCCGACAGCTCGGCGCGGCCCAGGCCCGCGCGGCGGCTGATGGGCTCGTCGGGCGAGGCCGCCAGGGCCAGCCAGCGCGCCGCGCCGGCCGGCAGCTCGACGAGCGGGCCCCGTTCGGCCTCGGCGGCGGCGCAGCGCCCGCAGACGAAGGCCCCCGCGCGGCGGGAGTACCAGCATAGACCATCGGCCGGGCTTTGGCCAGCGCAGAGCGAGCAGTCGGCCGGGTCGGGCAGGAGCCCGGCCATGGCAGCCGCGCGCAGGCAGAAGCCGGCCAGGGCGCCGTCTACGGCCGCCCGCATGCGCGGCTCGTCGCCCGCGGCGCCCTCGCCGCGGGCGACGGCCTCGTCCAAGGCCGAAAGGAGCGAGCGGCACAGGGCCAGCCCCCCCTCCCAGTCGCCGCCGAAACCCTCGGTGGCTATGGCCAGCTCGCTCGACAGCGAGGCGGCGCCGAGCGCCGGCAAGGCCGAGCGTATCGCCGCATGGTCGAGCTCGACGTCGAAGTCGGTGAGCTTCGTAAGGCCCTTGCCCGGGTCGCGGTACAGCCAAGCCCGGCCCTCGTGCCAGGGCGAGGCCAGCGAGCGCAGCTTGCTCTTGGCCCCGCCGAAGGCGAAGGCGTCTACGAGCCCCTCCTCCGCCGAAAGGAGGGTCACGATGCGGTCGCCCGAGGGCCCGTCCTTGGCGCGCAGTATGAGGGCGTAGACGCTGCTGGTTCGAGTCGCCATGGGGAAGCGAGTATCCCGCCCGGCGGCGCGCGCTGTCAAGGCCGGCGCGACGTTTCGGCGCTTTGCGCCCCGGACCGAAACCGTTGTATACTGACCCCGGCGCTCCCG
>CALKWG010000149.1 GCA_938004315.1 uncultured Spirochaetaceae bacterium | reverse complement strand
ACCACCGAGATCTACACTCTTTCCCTACACGACGCTCTTCCGATCTCGAGTCGATATAGCTTACGAGGCCCTTAGTCACGAAGCTCGCGTCCGCGAGGAGCAGGAGCTCGGAGCCGTCCGGCCTGGCTATGACGATGGCGAAGCGCTTGGCCGTCTCGCTCCCGCCTTCCATCACATAGAGCCGGTACGAGCGCGGGCTTAAGCCGTCGAGGGGCAGGTCCGATACGAAGGCGTCGGTGGTCAGCTCCTCGACGCGCTGGGCGTTCTGGGCCGAGAGGGCGCGGAAGTATTCCGAAAGGAGGCTGTCCTTATTCCCCCGGGCGTTGCCTATGCCCAAGGCTACGAAGGCCAGGGCGGCGAGCACGATCACGGCCCCCGCTATACCTACGATTATCAGAGCTTTCTTGTTCTTCATCCCGCGTCCTATCCAGCCCTACGCGCCGGCCTAGCGCTTGATCGCGCCGAGCTCGGCGCCGACCTTGGCGAAGGCCGCGATCGCGCGGTCAATCTGCTCCTCGGTATGCGCCGCCGAAACCTGCACGCGGATGCGCGCCTTGCCGCGCGGCACGACCGGGAAGCTAAAGCCTATCACATAAATGCCCTCTTCCAGGAGCCGGTCGGCCATGGCATGGGCCAGTTTTTCGTCGTAGAGCATGACCGGGCAGATCGGGTGGACGCCCGGCCGGATCTCCAGCCCCGCGCGGGTCATGCCCTCGCGGAAACGCTTGGTATTGGCCTCGAGCCGGTCGCGCAGGGCGGTAGACTCGGACAGGAGCTCCAGGGCCCGCAGGGTACCGCCCACGATGGCCGGCGCGACGGTGTTCGAGAAGAGATAAGGCCTGGCCTTCTGCCTGAGGTACTCGACGATCTCCGCCTTGCCCGAGACGCAGCCTCCGGAGGCGCCGCCCAAGGCCTTGCCGAAGGTGGTGGTGATGATATCGACGCGGCCCATAACCCCGTTGTGCTCGTGGGTGCCGCGGCCGGTCTTGCCGATGAAGCCGGTCGCGTGGCTGTCGTCGACGAGGACCAGGGCGTCGTAGGCCTCGGCCAGGTCGCAGATCGCGTTCAGGTCGGCTATGTCGCCGTCCATGGAGAAGACGCCGTCGGTGACCACCATGCGGAAGCGCTTGCCGGCGGCGGCCTTAAGTTTATCCTCGAGGTCCCTGAAGTCGTTGTGCTCGTAGATGAAGCGCTCCGCCTTGCAGAGCCGTATGCCGTCGATGATCGAGGCGTGGTTCAGGCTGTCGGTAATGATGGCGCTCTCGGCGTCCAGGAGCGGCTCGAAGACGCCGCCGTTGGCGTCGAAGCAGGAGGAGAAGAGGATGGTGTCCTCGGTGCCGAGGAAGCGGCTCATAGCCTCCTCAAGCTTCTTGTGCGGGGATTGAGTGCCGCAGATGAAGCGCACGCTCGATAGGCCGTAGCCCCACTCGTCCATGGCCTTGACGGCGGCGGCCCTGATAGACGGCTCGTTGGCTAAGCCCAAATAGTTATTGGCGCAGAAGTTGACGACTTCCTTGCCGCTCGTCACGGCTATGAGGGCGCCCTGCGGCGTGGCTATGACGCGCTCGTTCTTATAGAGCCCGTCGGTCTTGATTTGGCTCAGCTTGGAGCGTAGCTCCTCGCGAAATGCTCCGTACATACAGCGACTCTCCTTTTTCGCGGCGTATTGTACACGAGGGCGCGTCGGATGTGAAGTAAACGGGCCGTCGAAGCCTAACGGCAGGCGCTGCCGTGCAGGAGCTCCTCCATCTCGCATTCCAGCGTCGAGAGCTCGGCGATGAGGCGGTCGATGCGCACGCTGGAGCGGCGGCGCTCGCCGCTCTCCATGCGCTCGAAGGGCCGGCGCAAGGCTTCTTCGATGCCGTCGCCGGGGCGGAGCGCGTTGCCGCAGTAGGGGCAGTAGCTAAAGCCGCGTAAGACGATGCGCCCGCAGGAGCGGCAGGCGTCGAGCTTCATAGGCGCGCTCATAGGAGGCTGGCGGCCAGCTCCGCGAGCGGGCTCCGCTCCGTCTTCTGCAGGGTCACGTGCCCGTAGAGCGGCTGGCCCTTGAAGCGATCGACCAAGTACGACAGGCCGTTGGAATTAGCGTCCAGATACATATTGTCGATCTGGTCGGGGTCGCCCGTAAGGACGACCTTCGAGCCTTCGCCCGCCCTCGAGACGATGGTCTTGATCTCGTGCGGCGTCAGGTTCTGGGCCTCGTCTATGATGATGAACTGGTTCGGTAGGGATCGGCCGCGGATATACGAGAGGGCCTCTATCTCGATGAGCCTGTCCTTGATCAGCTGATCGGAGCTCTTCAGCTTATCGCGCTTATGGACGCTCAGGATAAACTCGAGGTTGTCGAAGAGCGGCTGCATCCAATTAGACATCTTAGCGCTCTTCTCGCCCGGAAGGTAGCCGATGTCCTTGCCCACCGGCACGACCGGCCTCGAGACCAGCATGCGGGTAAAGCGCTTCTCGTCCAGGACCTTCCTAAGGCCCGCCGCGATGGCCAGGAGGGTCTTACCCGTACCGGCCTTGCCTACGAGGGTGACTAAAGGCAGGCTATCGTCTAAGAGGAGCTCGAAAGCGACGCGCTGGCGGGCGTTGAGCGGGCTGATGCCGGAGATCGACCCGAACTCTTCGGTTACGTGGCCTAGGACACCCCGCTCGGAGAACCAGCGGCCTAAGGCCGTGTCGCCGCCCGAATGGAGGATGGCGAACTCGTTGGGCTTCAGCTGCTCCTTCCATGCAAGCTCGCCGGTTCCGCGCAGGGCGGCGACGGTATCCGCCGGCACGTCGAGCTCGATGAGGCCTTGGTAGAGCGAGGCCACGTCGACCTTCTGCTTCTCGTAGTCCACCGCCTTGATGCCCAGCGCCGTGGCCTTCACGCGGGCGTTGATGTCCTTGGAGACGAAGAAGACCTGACGGCCCCTGAGCTTGAGCTCGTAGGCGCAGAGTATGATGCGGTTATCGTTCTTATCGGTCGCGAAGCCTTCGGGGAGCTCTTCGGGCTGGGCCAGGGTGACGCGCAGGACCGAGCCGTTCTCCAGCTTGACGCCGTCGTTCAGGTTGCCCTTCTTGGTTATCCGATCGAGGAAGCGTATCGCCTCCCTGGCGCTCTTGCCGCGCTGATCGGGGTAGGTCTTCAGGTTATCGAGTTCCTCGAGAACCTGGAGCGGTATGAGTATCTCGTTGTCCTTGAAAGACATGATAGCTTCCGGATAGTGGATAAGGACGTTGGTGTCGACGACGAACGCTTTTGCTGATTCTTGGGTGTCTGCCATCGTATGAAAGCCCTCCCAGGCCTTGCTTTCAAGTATAGCCGGGAGGGCCGGGCGCGCAAGCGCCGAAAGGCAGAAAGCGGCCTATCGGCGATGCGGCTTCAGGTAGCCGAAGATGCTGCCGCAAAGCCCGCCCATAATGTGGCCGAACTCGGAGATGTTGTTCGCCGAGAAGGCGTTCGCCACCTCGCGGCCGAGGTAGAGCAACATCACTAGGATGAAGGTCAAGGGTAATTCGCCCTTGTTGAAGTTGGTGAACGACGACAGGAGTATCATCATGAAGACGATGCCCGAGGCGCCCATGAGGCCGGTCGAGAACAGGAGTATGTTGAGGACGCCGGTCACTAAGGCCGTGATGGCGATCATGATGGCCATGCCTCCGGAGCCGTAGTTCGTCTCGAGTATCGGGCCGAGGAGCAGTATAAAGGCGAAGTTCGATAGGAAGTGGTTCAGGTCCGCGTGCCCGAAGATGTGGCTCACGAGCCGGAAGTAATCCCGGATAGAGCCGGGATCGAAGCCGCCGCGTCCGGGCACGGCGAACCACGCCTCCGTAAGCCCGTGGAAGAGCCGATCCAGGAGCAGGACGAGCCCGCATAGGAGCGTGAAGGTCAAGGTGGTCGGCGCGTTGTACTTGATGGTCATGGTCTTCCTCTCGACTACAGTTGAATACGTATGCCCACGGGGCAGTGATCCGAGCCGAACACCTGGTTCTGGATGAAGGCCTCCGTCACCAGGGGCCAGGCGGCTTCGTTTACGCAGGCGTAATCGATACGCCAGCCTACGTTCTTCTCCCTGGCCCGCATGCGGTAGCTCCACCAGCTATAGTGGCCGGCCTCGCCGGGGTGCAGGCGCCTGAAGCAGTCGGCGTAGCCCGCTGAGAGGAACTTGCCCATCCAAGCGCGTTCCTCGGGCAGGTAGCCGGGGTTGCCTTCGTTGGCCTTGGGGTGGGCCAGGTCGATGGGCTCGTGGGCGATGTTGTAGTCGCCGCAGAGCACGACGCGTCGGCCGTCCTTGACCAACTCGTCCATGCGCGCGAGCGCCGCGTCGCAGAAGCGGATCTTGTAGTCTATCCTCGCGCCCGCCTCCTGCGAGTTGGGGAAATAGGCCGAGACGAGGACGTACGAGCCCATATCGAGCTCGAGGTAGCGCCCCTCGTCGTCGAACTCGTCTACGCCCAGGTTCCGCACGGACGCGGGCTCCTCGAGCGCGTAAACCGCGACGCCCGAGTAGCCGCGCCGCTTGGCGCTGGCCCAGTACGCCCTATAGGGCCTGCCGTCGGCGGCTCTTTGCTCGAAGAACTCCTTGCCCAGCTGCGAGGGGTCGGCCTTGGTCTCCTGCACGCAGACGGCGTCCGCCCCGGAGGCCGTAAGCCATTCGAAAAAGCCCTTCTGCGAGGCTGATCGTATACCGTTGACATTCCAGCTTAGTACGGTCTTCACGAGTTCGCTCCCTGCTTAGGTATACGCCGCGCCCGACGCGAGGAGCGCGGGCCGGCTCGTTCACGATGCGGGCGTCGCCCTATCAGGGCTCGGATCGGATCGTCAGCTCGATATTCAGTTCGAGGGTGTAGCGTTTGCCGCGTACGGCGCTGAAGCGACGGCTGATCGTATAGTCGCCTATCTTGCAGTTCACGGTATGGTCTCCCGGCTCCAAGGCGACGGACGCCCATTCCGCCGGCGGGATCACCTGGCCGTTCAGGCTGACGACGGCGCCCTGAGGCGCGAATATGCTCAAACGGGGGACGTCGGGCTGCAGGTCTATCTCCGCCGCGCGTATGACGCCCGGCTCGACGGCGACGCTCACGACCTCGTCCTTATAGCCGGGGGCCGTGACGCGGATCGTACGTAGCCCGCGGGCGGCTATGACCAGGCCGTCGTGTACGGCGGCCGGCTGGTCGTCTACGAAGATTTGGTATTTTAGGACGGCCTGCTCAGGCGGCAGGACGACGCGAATGCCGCCCTCGTTACCCAAGACGGGCCTGACGATCGCCCTGAATTCGGCGCTCTCCATGGCGGCGGACAAACCCTTGCCGGCGGGGCTGAGCTTAAAGAGCAGGGGATACTTGCCCGGTCCTTGGACGCTAGGTATCAGGGTGTAAAAGGGGCTCGAGCGCATGCCGTGGTTCTGAACCAAGGGAATCCGGAGCACCATGCTGACCCGGGAAGGCAGGAGCTGGCTGACGACGGTTTCCGCGACGTAGTCGAAGCCGGGACCGGGATCCGGACGTACCGCGCCGTAGAGCGTCCAAGCCACCGAGGATTCGGCGCCCTGGAACTGCCTGGGGATACGCAGCTCTATCTCGATGCCCTCGATGAACAAGGGATTGTCGGGTAGCATAATGCCGACGGCTTCGTTGTAGCGCAGCGTAATGCCCGAGCCCTCGGGGGCGGCGGGGTCTATGCGGACGACGCCGGCGACCGCGGTGCGTAGATTTTGGCCGGCGGCGGGGATGGAGAGGCACAAAAATAGTATAGCCGCGATGATCGCCGCTCGTTTCATGGTCGCATCCCCGGTAAGAGGCTCGAAGGGTCGCGGGAATCCGCGCCCATCCGTATCTCGAAGTGCAGGTGCGGCCCGGTCGACTGCCCCGTCGACCCGACCGCCCCCAGTATTGTACCCGATAGCACGCGCTGATTCAACTCGACCGCCGCGCGGGAGAGGTGCCCGTAGACGGTTCGCCATGGTCCCTCGTGCTGCAGGACGACCATGAGCCCCAGGACGGGGTCGTCGCGGAGCTCGACGACCGTACCCGAACGGGCTGCCAGGACCTCGGTCCCCTGGGGCGCGGCCAAATCTATACCGTGATGGAACCGGTCGTGATTGTCGATGGGCGAGCGGCGCATGCCGTAGGCGCTTGAAAGGACGGCCTGTGGCAAGGGCGAACGGAAGCCGACGTTCAGGAAGAAGCTGCGCTCGGTCGCGTAGAGCCGTAGGCCCCGGTAGAACAAGAGCTCGCCGGGGGCCGGATCGGCTAGGCGCAGGCTGACCGGGTGCTCCCCCTCGGTCGCGAGGCGGCTATAGAGCAGGGCCTCGAAATCGCTACGCGGCTTGGGCGCGACGAAGAGGCCGGGCACCGAGGGGATGAGTATCTCGCGGCCCGCCTCGAGACGGCCGGGGGTCGAGAAGCCGTTGAGCGTCGCCAGGGTCTCATAGGGCAGGGAAAGCCGGGCGGCCAGGGAGAAGAGGTCTTCTTCGCCGCTCGAGACCCAGGAAACGAAGAAGAGATCCGGGAAAGCGCCGTTCGCGTTCAAGGCGCGATACGACTGGGCTATGGCGTCCTGAAGCTGTTTGTAGACCAGGTCGGACGGCTGCAAGCGCCGTATGCGCGGGTAGGAGGAGGCGGGCTGCGCGTAGGAGAGCTCCGGGGACGCGGCTCCCAAGGCGATCAGGGCGAAAGCCAGGAGCTTCGGAGCCGCGAGTTTAAGGCCGAGGCTCCGCGTCCGCATGCGTTCCCGTTTCGGCCGCGAGGCTGAGCGCCTCCAAGAGCCGTAGGTATGCGACGGCGCGCGCGCCTTCCTCCCGACCGCGCCGCTTATAGAGCCGAACCGCGGATACCGCGTCTTTGCCGCCCTTGCGCGCCGCTTCGTACAAAGCGACGACATGCCTATCCCCGCCGTATCGGCGGGCCAACGCGGCGCAGAGGGCCAAAGCCTCTTCGCGTTCCCGGGCCGTAAAGGCCGTAGGCGGCGTTATAGGTTTATGCACTACGGCCGGGCCGAGCGCCAGGCACTCGTCCGCGAGGGCTTCGAAGTAATCGACGACGGGGCTCTCGACGAAGAGCGTCCTATCCAGGGCGGCGCGCAGGGCGACCAGGCGGCGACTGAACTCGCCCGAACGCTCCGCCCGCCTGCGAAGGTAGCCGAAGAGGGCGAAGGCGAGCGCGCCGGAGATGAGGAGCTCGTCCACGAGGGGCACCGGATCCCTGACCACGATGGACAAGAAGAAGTACGATGCGACGAAGACCATGGCCGCGGCGACGAGTCGAAGGTAGAACCCTCGCCCGACGAAACGGGAGCGTAGCCTATGCTCGAGCGACTCATGGAGCCTTACTTTGATGTCGTGGACGTGTTCAAGGAGCTCCCCCGCCCCGTAACGGCCCTCGAAGGAGGGAAGCTCGTCAGGCCCGCCCGGCTCGAGGGCGTCGAATCCGTCGAGCGCCGCGGGCGGGGAGCCTTTTAACACGAAAATATAGCTGGGGCCGGGCATGGATCGAGCCTAGAGCGCGTACGGCGGCGCTGTCAATGGGAGGCGCCGAGCACCTCGTCAGCGAGGCGCTTCAGCTTCGGGTCTAGCTTGCCGGTTTCTTCGAGCGCGGCTTTATTAATCTCGAACACGCCGTCCACCATGCGGATCAGCTCGCCCTCGGCTTCGGCGAGCTCGAGCAGGGCCGCGGGGTCGGCGTCCTCGATGGCCAGGAGCTCCTCCGCGTTCACCGCGAAGCGCGCGCCTTCCAACCTAACCGGCCGGTACGCTCCGCGGTAGCTTGAGTCCCCCAGGGTCTCGAGCTCGGTCGCGTCGCCGTCGTCCAGTTCGGCCTCGTCGGCCTGGAGCTCCTCGAGGCGCTCCCTGTCGTCGTCCGAAAGCATGGCTACGCCGCCGTCGACGACCTCGAGCTCGAGCTCGTCCTCGGCCGCCTCGGGCTCATCGGCCTCGGCGTAGGCTTCGAGCTCGTCGATCTCCAAGAAGCCTTCTTCGTCCCGGTACCCTTCGAGCGGCGACAGGTCGAGGGCCTCGAGGAAGAGGTCGAATTCGACTTCGTCGAGCGCTTCATCGACGTCTTCGGCTACGAGCTCGTCGCTCGGCTGCGGCGTCATTTCCGCATCCGCCTCGACGATGAACTCGGCGGTAGCGTCTTCGAACGCGCCTTCAGCCTCGGCGGCGCCGGGCTCTTGGTCCCCGATGGCGGGTTCAAGCTCGCCGAGCCCTAGCTGACCTTCGATGGCGGCGTTGATATCGTCGGCCGCCACGCCGTCGAAGGGAGAGGCCAGGACGAGCGCCTCGACCGGCGGTTCTAAGACTTCATCCAAGGCGTCGGCCGGCGGAGGCAGGTCGATGGCGTCGCTCACGTAATCCGCGTCGGGCTTGTTTATATCTACATAGGCGGCAATATCGGCGAGGTTGAGCTCCTCGACGAGCTCGAGGCCTAGGCTCTCCGGTATGACCGGGATATCGTCGTCGGCTTCGCCAGCGGCGAGGGCTAGGGCTTCCGCGGAGAGGCTGCCCCAGACTTCGTCGCCGAGCGGCTCGATATCGCCGGCGGCTTCGGCCGCTTCATCGGCGGTTTCGAGCGCTTCAAGCTCTTCGACGACTTCGGCTTCAACGGCGGGCGCGGCTTGCGCGACCGCCTCGTCGAGCTCCTCGACCTCTTCGAGCTCGTCGAGTTCCTCAAGCTCCTCTTCGGCCTCGGCCGCGGCGGCTTCCGGTTCAGCGGTCGCCGTGGACGCCGCGCCGGTCTCTTCGAGCTCCTCGGCCTCTTCGAGCTCGTCGAGTTCCTCAAGCTCCTCTTCGGCCTCGGCCGCGGCGGC
>CALKWG010000148.1 GCA_938004315.1 uncultured Spirochaetaceae bacterium | reverse complement strand
CCAGGCGGATATTCTGCTTGTTGAGGAGGCTTTTGACGGTGTCGCTGGGCTGGGCGCCCTTGGCGAGCCAGGCGCGGGCCTTCTCCTCGTTGATGCGGAGCTGCTTGCCCTCGGCCTCTACCGGGTGGTAGATGCCCAGCTCGTCGATGGTCTTGCCGTCGCGGGGCTGGCGGGAGTCGAGGACGACGATGCGATAGTAGGGGCGCTTCTTGGCGCCGAATTTCTTGAGCCGGATCTTTACGCTCACGGATTCCTCCTGGGATAGTACAGCGGGAGGCTAAGCCGCCCATAGTATCGTATCCAGTGGTCCATAGCGCGGACCACGGGCTGTATACGCGTCCTGAGGTTATATCGTAAAGGGGCCCCGGGAGTCAATCGCCGCCCCGGACGTTCCGGAGCGGCCGGCTTGCAAAGGCGCGCAAGCCTCGCAAAGCGACGAAAACCGCGCGCCATGCGGCGCTTGCGACGAGTCGGCCGCGGATAGTATCATCCGGCCGTGAAGAACTGCAAGAATGCGGCCCTGCCGCCGGGCGCCCTCATGCTCGCGCCCATGGTGGAGTACAGCCATGGGGCCCTGCGCGCCTTGATCCATGAGTTCGGCGCTTGCGACCGCTACTACGGCGAGATGTGCGGCGCGCCGGCCTACCTGTCCGACGCGCCGTACGACGAGTGGTTCCTGGACCCCTACCCCGCCCCCGAGCGCAGCGTCATGCAGTTCTTCTCGCCCGACGAGCCTCGCATGGTCGCGGCGGTACGGAAACTCCTAGCCGAGCGCGCCGCCGCCGGCGTGCCGGTCGGCGGCGTAGACCTGAACTTCGGCTGCGCCGCCCCGCTCATCGAGAAGCAAGGCGGCGGCGTGCGCTGGATGAAGGACCCGGCGGCCGCGGCCGCCATGACGGCCGCCGTGCGCCGCGCGGCCGACGAGCTCAGCCCCGGCCTCCTCATCTCCGCCAAGATGCGCCTGGGCTACGACGAGTCGGCAGAAGCCCTCCTCTCCTTCGCCCGCGGCCTTGAGGCGGCCGGCGCGGACTACCTCGTCCTGCACCCCCGCCTTAAGGACCAGAAATTCCGGCGCGCCGGGAAATGGGACTACGTGGCGCTCTTGTCGCGGGAGCTTTCGATACCGGTCATCGGTAACGGCGACGTCCGCGACTATGAGGGCTTCTACCAAGCTACCGAACGCTACGGCGCCGCCGGCGTCATGATAGGCCGGGAGGCCGTGCGCCGGCCCTGGATCTTCGCCCTCATACGCGGGCGCGAAGCCGCGCCCGGCTTCTCCATGGAAATTGGCCTCGAGGAAGTCGGCCTCCGCATGATCGAACTCATCCGCCAACGCCTGCCGTTAGAGTTCCATCTAAGCCGCGCCAAGCGTTTCTTCTTTTATTACTGCGACAATTTAAGCTTTTCTCATCACCTGCGTTTCGCCATCCAAAACGCCGCGGACCTGGAGGCCATAGAGCGCCTGTTCCGCGCCTACTTCGACGAGGTTCCCGCGGATAGGCGCCGCGTAGAGACGGCATAAGGGAGACGATAGAGCCGCGCCCGGATCGCGGCAGCCGGCGTTTCCATTTGCCTAATTTTACATTTGTTGTTAAAATGTTTAGCAATCAGTCTGATACGTCTACCTTTTCCGGAGGCCGCGCGATGGCGAAATTAGCTGAAACCCTAGCCCTGCTCTTCCTAGACAGGGCGCGTCAGAACCCCGACCTGATCATGCAGTATAGCAAGCAGGGCGGCGACACCTTCAAGCCGACCAGCTACAAAGACATGGCGGAAGAAGTGGCGACCTTCGCCGCCGGCCTCCTAGAGCTAGGCGTCAAGCGCGGCGATAACGTCGGCCTCATCTCCGACAATCGCAAAGAGTGGCTCATCACCGACCTGGCCATCCTAGGCCTCGGCGGCGCCGACGTGCCCCGCGGCTGCGACGCCACCGAGCAGGAGATCAGCTACATTTTGTCCTTCAGCTCCTGCGCCCTGACCGTCTTAGAGAACGACCGCCAGCTCATGAAAATCGTGGCCAACAAGGCCGCCATGCCCGAGCTCAAAGCCGCCATACTCTACGACCGCCCCGGCGACGAAGCCGCGGCCGCCGCCAAGGCCGCGGGCCTTACGCTCTACGGCTACGACGAGGTCTACGCCAAGGGCCAGGCGCGCCGACAGGCTAAGCCGGGCGAGTACGAGGCCGAGGCGGCCAAGGGTAAGGAAGACGACGTGGCCACCCTCATCTACACGAGCGGCACGACCGGCGAGCCCAAGGGCGTCATGCTCTCCCATAGGAACTTCCTGCACCAGTGCGAGGTGCTGCCCGAGATCATCAATATCGGCGCCGGGGAGATCTGGCTCTCCGTCCTCCCGGTCTGGCACTCCTTCGAGCGCATCGTTCAGTACGCCATCATCGCCGTCTCGGCGACCATCGCCTACTCCAAGCCCATAGGCGCGATCATGCTGCCCGATTTCCAGGCTATACGCCCCCATTGGATGGCCAGCGTCCCGCGCATCTGGGAGTCGGTAGATCGGAAGAGCACACGTCTGAACTCCAGTCACCGAATACGAT
>CALKWG010000147.1 GCA_938004315.1 uncultured Spirochaetaceae bacterium | reverse complement strand
GTTCACGCAGATACTCTTCGCCGGCCAGGTTGCGGGGAGGGTCGTCGAAGAATGAAACGGCGAAGCGTAGCTCGTTCGGCATGCGATAAACATAAGTAATCCTATAATCAAAGGCAAATAGGAGACCGAATTAGTCCTGTTCGGCTGAATGGCGCAGGCGGCTTAAACAATATTTTTCTTGACAGTTCTTAGAAAGCGTATTTTACTTTCATTCTGAAAGTAATTCAGGAGGTAGCTATGACCAAGCGTATTAAGCTCATCGGTCTCGTCGCGCTTATCGCGATGTTGGCCCCCATTGCCGTCTTCGCGGCGGGTTCTTCCGAGGCCGCCAGCTCGGGTCCCGTCGAGCTCCGATGGGCCAGCATCTGGGTCGGCCAGGACAGCAAGGCCGTCACCGTCGCCAAGCTCGTCGAGGAGTTCAACGCCACCTACGACGGCCGCATCCGCGTGAGCATCGACCCCCAGCCCGATTACAACGCCTACGAGACGAAGGTCCGCACCTCGCTCGTCGCCGGCCAGATCCCGGCCGATATCTGAACCATCTAGCTCAACCCGACCACCGCCCAGTTCTACGACTCGCCCTTGCTCATGGATTTCAGCAAGGTCCTCACCGGCGCGTGGAAGAACAGCTTCGAGGCTTCGTACGTAACCCAGTCCACCTATTTCGGGCAGCTAAAGTCCCTTCCCTTCGAGACCGCTATCCTGCCCATCTGGTACAACATGGACCTCCTGGCCAAGGCCGGCGTCACCGCCGTACCTAAGACCGAAGCCGAGTTCTGGGCCGCCATGGACAAGCTCAAGGCAGCCGGCATCACCCCCGCCAGCCAGATGACCGGCGACACCAACGCCTGGACCTCCATGATCTGGTTCAGCCACTTCGCCGTCTCCTTCGGCGGTCCGAATATTTGGACCAAGCCCTTCACCGACCCCGCCTTCGTGAAGGCCGCCGAGTTTACCAAGCGCATGATCACCGAATACTCCACCGCCGACGCGGTGGGCCTGGGCGCCGGCGGCTCGGGCGGCCACTTCCTGGCCGGCCGCACCGCGCTCTTCTCCAACGGGCCCTGGTACGCCGGCCGCGCCGACCTGGCAGGCACGCCCTTCTTTAAGAACATCCAGATCGCCGGCCTCCCGGCCTTCGGCCCGACCTCCAATTACATGCTCGGCCGCCTCCAGGCCAACATCTGCGCCGCCGCGACCAAGGACAAGAACCGCGAGGCCGCTATCCTCGAGTTCCTGAAGTTCCTGACTAAACCCGAGAATGTGAAGCGCATCGCCGAGGCCTCGGGCGCCATGTTCGCCGTGAAGTCGAACGCGGTCCCCGCGAACCACCTGCAGACGCAGTTTAACCAGCTGGCCGAGACCTCCCGCGTGACCGCTCCGGACCTTGAAGCCGCCCTCGGCAGCGTCGCCACGCTCGAGTTCGCCCAGCAGCTCGGCGCCCTGGCCCTCGGCCGCATCACCCCGGCCGAATTCACCCGCCTCGTCGAGGCCAAGATCACCCGCTAAGGACCCTCAGTCGGCGGCCGGCCCCGGGCCGATCGCCGGCGGATCCTTTGAATCCCGCGCTCGCCGGAGATCGGAAGAGCGTCGTGTAGGGAAAGAGTGTAGATCTCG
>CALKWG010000146.1 GCA_938004315.1 uncultured Spirochaetaceae bacterium | reverse complement strand
GCCGCCTGAGCCCGCGACGCGAGCGCGCCACGGACGGCACCGTGATCGCCGCCGTTCCTGCCGACCTCAAGCGGGCCCTCGACGCAGTCGAAGACGAGCTTCGCCGGGGAGGCGAGGCTCTGCGCGAGCGGCTGGTTTTGGTCCGCTATCTCATCGGCACGATCATGCTCCCCCAGCATTCGTACGCCGACCCTTTCGCGCTCCTGAAGCTAGGCGCGCGGGCTACGGGCGCGGATGGCGGGCTCGGCGCGCTCCTTGAAAGGAGCTACGCCCTTGAGGAAGCCTTGGATTGGCTCGGACCCTCCGATTCCGGCGTCGACCCTTCGTCAGGTTCGACCGGGGCTAGCGAAGAGGCGAGCCGCGGCGGAATCGCTACGGCAGGCGCGACCGGCGAAACAAGCGCCAGGCAGCTCATAGGGATTCCTTCCGCCCCCGGACGGGCCTCCGGTCGCGCCGTCCGGCCGGCCGCGCGCGGCGGCGCCGCGCCGAGCGGCTCCCGCCCGATCCTGATATGCGATCGCTATAGCCGCGGCCTCGTCGAGGCCTATCCGGACGCCGCGGCGGTGGTGGAGCGCGAGGGCGGTCGCATCGGGCTCGGCGCGCGCCTTGCCCGTTCCGTCGGTATCCCCTGCGTCAGCGGCGTTCCGGACCTAGCCAGGATACCCGAGGGCGCGGAGCTCATGGTCGACGGCGAGCTGGGCATCGTCACGGTCGCCGCCTGGGCGGCAGGCTAGGTGCCGCAGTACGTCACGAAGGCCGCGGCCGCGTCAGCCGCGCTCGGCTCCAGCTCCGGCAGGGTCGATTCCGGGTCGTAAGGCGACTTCAGCGCCGAGAGGAGACGATTGAAGGGCGCTAGGTCGCCGGACTCAGCCGCGTCGAGCGCGGCTTGCACCGGTCGGTTCCGGGGGTGGACGAGGGGATTCGCGGCGGCCATGAGGCCGAGCGGATCGGCCTCGGCTCCTATGCGCGCCGACCAACGGCCGAGCCAAGCGGATTCAGGCAGGGGGCCGGAGCTCGCTTGGCCTGCGGCATACCGCCCGATCGCTTGGAAGGTCGATGTGAAATCGGCCCCGACCCGCTCCATCCAATCGAGCAGCTCGTGGATCAAGGCTCGGTCGCCGACGCGCGGCTTAGCTATGCCCAGCTTCCGGGAAAAGGCGGCGATGAGCGCTCCCTCCATAGTTTTCTTGAAGCGAGCGAGCGAGGCTTCTGCCAGGACGAGCGCCGTCGCCTCGTCCTCATGGAGCAGGGGCAGCAGGGCCTCGGCGAGGCGCGCGTGGTTCCATGCGGCGACGGACGGCTGCCTGCCCCAGGCGTAGCGGCCTTCGCGGTCGATGCTACTGAAGACCTGGCCGCTCTTAAAGGTATCTAAGAAGGCGCAGGGGCCGAAGTCGATGGCCTGCCCGGCGATAGAGACGTTGTCGGTGTTCATCACGCCGTGCACGAAGCCGGCGGCCATCCACGCGACGACCAGCTTGGCCTGGGAAAGGCCCACGGCGTCGAGGAAGCCGACGTAGGGTGCGTCAGACTCGCGAATCGATGGATAGTGGCGCCAGGCGGCGTAATCGGCTAGGGCCTTGAGCGCTTCCGGCCCGGCGAAGGCGGCCGCGTATTGGAAGGTACCGACCCGGAGGTGGCTGGCGGCTACTCGGCAAAGGACCGCGCCGGGCTTCGCAGCCTCGCGCCTCACGCTTTCCCCGGTGAGGGCCACGGAGAGGGCCCGCGTGCAGGGGATGCCCAGGGCGTGCAGGTACTCGCCTATGAGGTGTTCCCGTAGCATGGGACCTAAGGCCGCCTTGCCGTCCCCGCCGCGGGCGTAAGGCGTAGGCCCCGAGCCCTTGAGCTGCAGGTCCCGCCGGGCTCCGCTCGGATCGACGGCTTCGCCGAGCACGGCGGCCCGCCCGTCGCCGAGCATGGCGAAGTAGCCGAACTGATGCCCGGCGTAGGCCTGGGCATAGCTCGTCCCTCCCGGCGGCGGCGCGGAGCCGCTGAGAATGAGAAGATCTTCCCGCTCCGGATCCGATCCCATGCCCAAGTCTCGGGCGAGCTCTGTATTGAACGCGGCCCAGGAGGGCCCGGGCGCCGGATCGGTCGCCACGAATGAGTAAAGGCTATCGGGCAGGCCGAGGTAGCTCGACTCTAAATTCCAAAGTAACATAGTAAGAAATTAATAGTAGAGGATCACGAAGGAAAGGAGGCGGTCGAATCGAAGCGTTCGCGACCGATGCGATGCGGCGGTCGATGAATCGAGACGAGCTTTATCGTCGCTTCAAGCGGTGAATCTTTTCATATATCTGTTTTTTGACACCCTTCATGACCATGTTCTCCCTTATCCTTCTTAGACGAAGATAAAGACCGTGACGAAGGAGTTTTAATTTGGCGATCGATTGGATTGACCTATCGAAGGTGGAGGCTAACGCGCTCCTCCTGCTCGAGCGGGAGCAGGTTGGGTGGTTGCTCGGCTCGGCGGATCCGGAGGATCTAGGCGCGATACTTCGGGCCTACCCGCATATCGCCTGGTACCTAACGCATAAATGCCCGGAGCTTCGCGAGCGCGTCGCCGCGATAGCCGCGGGCGCGCCCCCGGCCGCCGGCGTAACGCCGACGCTCAGGGCGCGGGAGGAACGGCTTTTCGAATCCATAGCCGATTGGCTGGTCTATCTTTTGGAGCCGGAGAGCTACGATGAACAGCCGTTTACCGGCTGGGACACGGGCGAGCTCCTCCGTCTCGCCGATTTCAGCGGCAAGACGACGCTCGACGTCGGCGCGGGGACCGGACGCCTGGCCTTGAGCGTAGCCGATCGGGCGGCGGCGACCTATTGCGTCGAACCGGTTGAGAACCTGCGACGCTACATCGCCCGGAAGGCCGAGGCCGAGGGTTATAAGAACGTCTACTGCGTCGACGGGCTCATCACGAGGATACCCTTCCATGACGGGTTTTCGGACATAACGATGGCCGGCCACGTCTTCGGCGACGACCCGGAGGCCGAGCACGCCGAGCTAACGCGGGTCACCAAAAAAGGAGGCCTCGTGATACTCTGCCCGGGCAATAACGACGTCGATAACGAGGCGCATCGCTTCCTAGTCGCGCGAGGATACGCCTGGTCCCGCTTCGAGGAGCCCGAGGTCGGCATGAAGCGTAAATACTGGCTACGACGAGGCTAGGCTGAATCGAGGAGATGAAATGTCGGATCTTATCCATTGTTACGACGCGGTCCTCTGCTTAGGTCCCCTCTATCACTTGAAGGATAGGAAGGACAGGCTCGCCTGCCTGTCCGAATGCAAACGTATAGCGAAGGACGGCGGGACGATTTTCGTCGCCTACGTCAATAGGCTCTGCGCCATGCAGTATTACTACGCGAACGGCAAGCCCTTGAGCCGCGCGCTCTATACGACGATAGAAGCCGGCGCCGTCGCCGACTCCGGCGGCTTCGACCGCTTCCTTGAGCTGAGGTACTTCTCCGATCCCGACGAGGTGGGGGAGGAATTAACCGCCTGCGGCCTGAGCCTCGAGACGCAGGTCGGCGTCGACGGCATCGTCTACTTCATACAAGACCGGCTGGACGAGCTCTCCGACGAGGAGTGGGCCGTGTATCGGGAGCTGCACTTCAGGCATTGCGAGGACGGGCATTCCTTGGGCATGAGCATGCATGGGCTGGCGATTTGCAGGAAGGGCTGACGGGATCCCCGGGCCAGGGATCGAGCGGAAAGCCCGGAGCCTCAGGGCGAGGACTTGCAGCGAGAGCCCGGTCGCCGGGGCCCTCGGCCCCGGCGAGGCCCCCGCGCCTTGACGCCTGGGCGCCCCGCTCCTACTATGGGCGCACCCTAAAGGAGGGATGAGCGATGGATAAGGCTTTCCTTGAACGATACGCGGATGTGCTCCTGGCGGCGGTGAACCTGCAGCCGGGGCAGAACCTCCTGGTGCGCGGCGAGCCGGTGCACCTGCCCTTCGCGGCGACCATAGCCGAGCGGGCCTACGCCAAGGGCGCGCGCTACGTGCGCTTCGACAACAACGAGATAGAGAACCCGCTCATGTACCGGGCGCGCATCGCGTATTCGGCTGAGGAGCACCTGTCCTACGTGCCGCAGTTCCGCAAGGATACGCTGGAGAGCATGATAAACGAGGACTGGGCCCTGATAGCCATACGCACGCCCGAAGACCCGGAGTTCCTGGCCGCCCTGGATCAGGGGCGGAACGCGGCGGCCGCCAAGGCCATAGCGACGGCGATGCGCCCCTACCAGAGCCGCATCAGCAACAACGAGATAGCCTGGCTCGTGGCCTTCTACCCGACGGAGAAGCTGGCGGCCAAGATCATGGACATGCCCGCCGGCCCCGAGGCCGTGGAGGCGCTCTGGCGGGTGCTCATACCCATCCTGCGCCTGGACAAGCCCGATCCGGCGGCCTTCTGGGTGTCCCACGGCCAGGAGCTGGCCCTGCGCGCCGACAAGCTCAATAGCCTACGGCTCGACCGCGTCCGCTTCAAGGGGCCGGGCACCGACCTGACCATAGGCCTTATGAAGGGCTCGGTTTGGCACGGCGGGCCGGATAAGACGCATACCGGCCGCGTCTTCGCGCCGAATATTCCCAGCGAAGAGGTGTTCACGAGCCCCGACTATCGGCGTACCGAGGGACGCGTCGCTTTCACCTGCCCGGTCTTCGTGCCTACGGTGGGCAAGACCGTAAGCGGCGGCTGGCTGGAGTTCAAGGACGGCAAGGTCGTGAACTACGGCGCCGCCGAGGGCAAAGACGTCTTGGACGTCTACCTGGGCATGGACGAAGGCGCCCGCTACCTCGGCGAGGTGGCCTTGGTCGATACTTCGTCGCCCATCTTCCAGGCGAAGCGGGTGTTCTACAACATCCTCTTCGACGAGAACGCCTCCTGCCATATCGCGCTCGGCTCGGCCTACCCCGGCTGCGTACAGGGCGGCTCTACCATGAGCGAGGAGGAGCTGAAGGCCGCCGGCGCCAACGCCGCGAGCGTGCACACGGACTTCATGATCGGCTCGCCCGAGGTGGAGGTCTACGGCTACCTGGCGGACGGTAAGGAGATCCCGATCATCAAAGGCGGGGTGTTCGCGCTGTAAATCGACGCGGGGACGATAGTAATGACGGCGGGCCGTAGCGGGCTCGCCGTTTTTTATGGGGAAGCTTCTTGTTTACGAAAGAAATCGTATTGGATTGATGTGACGGCTTCGTTACCATCCTGTTGAATTGCGGTGGAAAGACGCTCTCGGCTTGTGGATAATGTGGAAAAGTCTGTGGATAAACTGTTTTTAGAAGGTGAGTTCACCATGTATAAACGAAGCCTATGTGGATATGCGGTTTGCATCGCCTTACTCTTACTCGCCGGCTCCTGCGCTAGCCTCTTAGGCGTCGATGATAGGCAGGCTATGCTGGACGAGCTCGTCGCGCTCGAGCATGCGTACCGGGCGGGGGATGCGCTGGAGCGTGCGTACGGCGGGCGGGAGTTTTTCCTGATCGGCGAGACGCATTACGTGGCCGAGCACCAGGCCTTCTGGTCGGTCCGTTTCGGCTCGCTGGCTGACGCCGGTTACCGCGTCTTCGCGCAGGAGGGGCAGGCCGCCTTTTCTTGGCTCGTCGAGGCCTATAGCCTGGGCGAGGAGCTGGCCATCGGGGCCGAGGATCTTTTAACGGCGGCCGAGGAGGTTTTCGGCTTCGATCAGGCGTGGCTGCGCGCGCTGCGAGCCGAGAACCTAGGGAGGCCCGAGGGCGAGCGCCTGGCCTTCGCCTATTTCGACATGAACCATTGGCCGAATAGCTTCTTAAAGTCCGTTTCTATCATGCTGCGCGCCGCGGGGCTGGCGTATGAAGAGGCGCCGGATTGGCTACGGGAGCTGATGACCTTAAAGAGCGGGACGCCGGAGTACCTCGCCGCCATAGATGCGGCGGCCGGGCGGGGTGGGGAGGACGGCGCGGGGCTTGGCCTTGGGGAGAGCTGGGATGCGCGCTTGGCACGGATGCTTCGCCACGAGCTTGAAAGCGCGCGGCTTCGGGCGCGCTGGGATGATTACAAGCGCGAGGACTTCATCGAGGCGTCCGTGCTCGGGCTTAGGCGGCGTTATGGCGGCGCGCCGATCGCGGTGAACTGCGGGATGAACCACGCCCAGCTCTCGACGCAGGCCGGGCCGACGAAGCGCGTCCTCGGCGAGCGCCTGGCGCGGCGGCTTAAGGCGGAG
>CALKWG010000145.1 GCA_938004315.1 uncultured Spirochaetaceae bacterium | reverse complement strand
TTCAGCGAGACCCTGAAGCGGGTCGGCCTCTTCGTCCTCGTCCTGAGCGTCGCCCAGCCCGGCCGGACGACGGGCGCGGAGGGGGTCTGAGCCTGGACCCGAATGCGAAGGTCGAAGGCGGCCAAGCCATCCGCATCCTCATCGTCGAGGACGACGCGGGTCTCGCCGAGCTCGAGGCCGAGGTCGCGTCGCAGGCGGGCCTGGCGCCCGTCCTGGCCGCCGACTTAGGCTCGGCCGAGGCGCTCCTGCGCGGAGGGGGCGTCGACCTCGCGCTCGTGGACTACGCCCTGCCCGACGGCGAGGCGCCGCTCCTCGTAGAGCGCTTAGGCGGCGCCGAGGCCCTGCCTCCCTTCGTCGTCACGACCGGCCGCGGCGACGAGCGCATAGCCGTCGCGATGATGAAGCTCGGCGCTCGGGATTACCTGGTCAAGGACGGCGGCTTCCTGGCTACCTTGCCCGAGGCCCTGGCCCGGCTTAAGCGCGAGCTGGCGACCGAGCGGGAGCTGGCGGCCACCCGCGCCCGCCTCGCCGAGGCCGAGGCGCGCTATCGCCTCATCGCGGAGAACGTCTCCGACGTCATCTTCATCTACGAGCCCGCCAAGGGCTCCTTTAGCTACTTCTCGCCCTCGGTCATGCGGCTGCTCGGCTGTAGCCGGGAGGAGCTCGACGCGGCGCCTATCGACGCGTTCCTAGCGCCGGAGGATTTCGACCCGATCCGCGAGGACATAGGGCGGCGGGCGGCGGCCCTGGCGGCCGCCGGGGGCGGGACGGACCAGGCGCGCTACCGGATCCGCCTGCGCCGCCCGCGCGGCGGGGATATACGGGCGGAGGCGCAGACCACCCTCGTCTTGGGGGTCGGCGGCGAGCCCGAGCTCCTGGGCGTGCTCCGCGACGTCGAGGAGCGCGAGCGCATGGAGGAGGACCTCGTGCGCTCGCTGCGGGAGAAAGAAGTGCTGCTTAAGGAAATCCATCATCGAGTTAAGAATAACTTACAGATCGTTTCTAGCCTTATAAACCTTCAGCTCGGCGTCGTCAAGCACCGTAAGGCCGCGGAAGCCCTGGTGGAGAGCCAGAACCGCATCCGGGCCATGGCCTTGATACACGAGCAGCTCTACCGCTCCACGAGCCTCGAGACCGTGCCCTTCGCCTCCTACGTGCGCGAGATCGTGCCGCCCCTGGTGCAGGGCTCCGGCGCCTCCGTCGCGACGGGCTTCGAGCTGGCCGAGGCCAACCTGTCCCTGGACCTAGCCGTGCCCTGCGGCCTCATCCTGAACGAGCTCGTCACCAACGCGGTCAAGCACGCCTTCAAGCGCAACCCCGAGCCGCGCCTAAGGATAGCCTTCGGGCCGGACGCCGACGAATTCTGCTACCTCCTGGAGGTCGGGGACAACGGCCCGGGCCTGCCCGACGACTACGATCCGGAGACGGCGGCCTCGCTGGGCTTCACCCTGGTCAACGCCCTCGCCGGCCAGCTGGCCGGCCGCTTCGAATACCGCTACGACGGCGGCGCGGTATTCGTCGTCGTCTTCCCGTCCGACCGCATGAGCGCGGCCGCCTGCGAGGAGCCCGTATGAGCGGAAAATTCGCCGAGCTCGAGGCCCTGGCGCGCCGGGCGCCCGGCGAGCTCTTCATCCAAACCCACGACGTCCCCGACCCGGACGCCATAGCGGCCGCCCACGGCCTACGGCTCCTCTTCAAGGAGCGCGGCATCGAGTCGCGCGTGGTCTACGCCCAGGAGATAGAGAAGGCCGATTCGCGCAAGATGCTCGAGCTCTTCGACATCGAGCTCTGGCCGTATAGCTGCGTCTCCGACGTGGAGGCGGAGGATTGGGTCGTGCTCGTGGACGTGCAGAAGGGCAACGGCAACCTGCGCTGCCTGAACATCGTCGAGGTCGCGGCGGTCGACCACCACGAGCTCAGGGCCGACGCCTCGTACCGCTTCATGGACGTGCGCCCCGAGGTCGGGGCCGCCTCGTCCATCGTGGCGAGCTATTACGAGGAGGCCGGCGTGCGTCCGGGGCGCCAGGCCGCCACGGCCTTGCTCTACGGCATCTTCGTGGATACGGACAACCTGACCCGCGCCGTCTCGCCCTTAGACTTGGATATGTTCTACCGCCTACACTCCTATTCTGACCAGGAGCTCCTGAAGCGCATACGCGGCAACCAGATCACCCTGGCAGACCTGCGGCTCTACGCCGAAGCTTTCAGGACGGTGGAGGTCTACGGGCCCTTGGCCTTCCTGAAGCTCGACGACGCCGACGACGGCCTCATAGGCGCGGCTAGCGACATCGTCCTCTCCTTAGAGGGGGTCGACGTCGCCATCGCCTATTCGATCAGGCCGTCCGGCGTGAAGATCTCGGTCAGGTCCATCAGCGATCCCATGCCCGCCGCGCATTTCGTGCGCGCCCTGGTCCGCGGCCTGGGCTTCGGCGGCGGCCATGCGCACATGGCCGGCGGCTTCATCCCGGCGGAGGCCAGATCGGAAGAGCACACGTCTGAACTCCATTCACCGAATACGAACTCGGATGCCGTCTTCTGCTT
>CALKWG010000144.1 GCA_938004315.1 uncultured Spirochaetaceae bacterium | reverse complement strand
AGCCGAAATCGGGAATCGAACCCGATACCTGCGCATTACGAGTGCGCCGCTCTGCCAAGTGAGCTATTTCGGCGTGCGGGAGGGACTATAGCAAAAAGGCCGGGGGCGGGGCAAGGGGGCGGCGTTTCCGCGGGGCGGGGGGCCGCCCCGGCGCGCGCCCGCGGCAGGGGCTACTTCTTGCGCTTGGAGTTCACGAAGCGCTGGAAGTCGTTGATGTTCTTGACGACTATCTTGTCCTGGTAGAGCTCGATGCGGCGCTGGTTGGAGAAGTGTCCCAAAATGGTCTGCACGTCCGGCAGGTTCATGCCGGCCCAGTGGGCCACGTCGTCTACCGTCACCTTGAACTCGCGCTTGTCGCCGTCCATGTCGAGCGTGCCTTGGTTCGACGCGCCTTGGGTCTCGTGGAGCATGAGGAAGACGTCGGCTATCTTGGCCTGGGGGTCCTCGAGCGTCAGTATCATGAAGCGCCGCTTCTGGTCGTAGATGCGCTTGACGAAGAGCTTCAAAAGCCGCAGGGCGATCTGCGGGTTGCCCATCATGAGGATCTCGAAATTGGCGCGGTTGAACTCCAGGGCCTTGACCGTGTCGATGGCGCTGGCGGTAGCCGAGCGAGGCGCGCCCTCCAGGATGGCCATCTCGCCGAAGATCTCGGGCGGTTGGAGTATGTCGATGTTCTTCTCGATCTCGCCTACGATCTTGGTGATGCGCACGCGGCCGGCCTGGATCAGATAGAAGCTGTCGCCCGGCTCGAATTCCGAGAAGATGAGCTCGCCGGGCTGGAAGGTGCGGGCGAAGCGGCTGAATCCTGCGAGGTCGGACACGTTAGGCTCCTCCTAGGGCGTTCACGGCCTTCTTAGCCTTGATGCGGGCGCTCGAATCGTCGTCGCCGGGCATGGACAGCACCTTCTTATAGAAGCCGACCGCGCGGGCCGCGTCGCCCTTGCGCTCCCAGCATTGGCCCATCACGTAGAGGATGTCGGCCATGTCCGGGTGCCTGGGATGGTCCTTGATGATGCCGGTGAAGTGCTGCAGGGTCGGGTCCCATTGGCCCAGGGCGAAGAGGCAGCGGCCCAGGTCGAACTGCGCCTTCGACGCGTATTCCGGGTCCTCGGAGAGCTCGGCGATGCGCTTATACTCCTTAAGCGCCTCCTGGTACTTCTCCTGGGTGAAGAGGCTGACCGCGTTGTAGTACTCCTTGGCGACGTCCGATAGCGGGGCGGCGGCCTTCTGCGGCGCAGGCGCCTCGCCGGAGCCCGTCGACGGGCCGCCTGAGCCGGCGGAGGCGGCGAGCCCAGGCTTGGGGCCCGAGGCGGCCATGACGGGGGCCGGTCCCTTGCCGTCGCCGTAGCGGGTCAGGGCGGTTTCCGCGGTCTCGAGGTAGCGCCCGGCTTGGTCGGCCATACGGCCGGCGGGATAATAGGTAAGGTAGCGGCCGAAGACGTAGCGCGCCTGGCTATAGCCCCGGTTCCGGAGGTAATACTCGCCCGTCTTAAAGAGCCCCACCTCGGCGCTCACGGCGCTTTGATTCTCCATCAGGTTCTCTACCTGCTTGTGGATGTGACGGAGCTGATTGGAGAAAACCTTGAGCATCTTAATGATGATGCGCGTGTTGGAGGCGGCGAATTGCTCGAATTCGGGTACGTTGAAGATGAGGACGGTCGCGTCCTGCAGGAC
>CALKWG010000143.1 GCA_938004315.1 uncultured Spirochaetaceae bacterium | reverse complement strand
AGCTCGACGCGCTCCTCAACCTCGTGGGCGAGCTCGTCACGGTGCAGGCCCAGCTGTCCCAGGCGGTCAAGGACCTGGGCGACCGCCACGTGCACGGCATCACCGACTACGTGAAGCGCCTGGCCTCCGAGCTCCGCGCCACCTCCATGGAGCTGCGCCTGGTGCCGGTGGACACCCTCTTCGCCAAGTTCAAGCGCCTCGTGCGAGACCTGTCCAAGACCCTGGGCAAGGAGATCGAGCTCAAGGTGGAGGGCGGCGAGACCGAGATCGACAAGTCGGTGATCGACGCCCTGGCCGACCCGCTCATGCACCTGGTGCGCAACGCCGCGGACCACGGCATCGAGCGGCCCGACGAGCGCGCCCGACGCGGCAAGCCCAAGGCGGGCACCATGCGCCTGTCGGCCCTGCACGCCGGCGCCTTCGTGCGCATCTCGGTCAAGGACGACGGCGGCGGCCTGGACCGTGAGCGCATCATGCGCAAGGCCGTGGAGCGCGGCGTGATCCCGTCCGACGCCAGGCTCTCGGACGAGGAGATCGACATGCTGATCTTCAAGCCCGGCTTCTCCACCGCGCAGGAGGTCTCCGCCGTCTCCGGCCGCGGCGTCGGCCTGGACGTGGTCAAGACGGCCATAGACCAGCTGGGCGGCACCCTGACGGTGCATACCCAGGCCGGCGCGGGCAGCGAGTTCGTCCTGGATATCCCGCTGACCCTGGCCATCATAGACGGCTTCCTGGTGCGCTCGGGTCGGCGCATGTTCGTCATCCCCCTGTCCTCGGTAGACTCCTGCTTCGAGCGGGCGCGGCCGGCCGAGCCCGAACGACTAATCACCCGCGGCGAGGAGTTCCTGCCGTACGTATCCTCCCGCGACCTCTTCGGCGAGGACGAGGCGCCCCCGGCCCGCGAGGAGGTGGTCATCGTGAGCGTCTTCGACTCGAAGCTGGCCTTGGGCTTCGACCAGGTCTTGGGCGGCTACCAGACCGTCATCAAGCCCATCGGCGAGATCGCGCGCTTCGCCTCCGGCGTGTCCGGGGCGGCCATCCTGGCCGACGGCGGCATAGCCCTGATCCTGGACGTCGCGGCCCTGGCCAAGCGCTTCAAGGACGGAGCCTAGCGGGCGATACGCTTGTATCCTCGGGCCGGCCGCGCTATTTTGTAACGGGATCGGAGGTACGATGCTCGAGCTCATCGCCAAAGGCGGCTTGATACTATGGATCATCATGGGGCTATCCGTGGCCGGCGCGGCCATCGTCGTGGAGCGCTTCCTCTACTTCAGGCGCATCAGGGTGGACGAGGAGAAGCTCTTCGCCCGGGTCAAAGCCTCGGTCGAGAAGGGGCACTACGACGAGGCCCTGTCCATCTGCGACAACAACGCCTCGCCCCTGTCGGCCCTCATCAAGGTGGGCATCGAGCACCGCTCGTACGGCGAGCTGGCCCAGAAGGAAGTCTTGAAGGACGCGGCCGCCCAGGAGATACCGCGCCTGGAGCGCAACGTCTCGGCCCTGGGCACGATCGCCCACATCTCGCCGCTCCTGGGGCTCTTAGGCACGGTGACCGGCACCATGCAGGCCTTCGGCGTGCTCGGCCGCTTCGGCGCCGTGGCCGACCCGTCCATCCTGGCCAAGGGCGTCTCCGAGGCCCTGATCACCACGGCCGGCGGCATCATCGTCGCGGTACCGGCCGTAATTTTCTATAACATGCTCGTCAACAAGGTGAACCTCATGCTCATCGCGATGGAGAACCAGCTGAACGCGCTGATCCTCATGATCAACGCCGGCAAGCGGCCCTCCTTCCTGCGCTCCGCCGCCAAGGGGGAGGAGGCGCGATGACCTTAGGCCGCAGGCTGAAGGCCCAGGCCCAGGTCGACCTCACGCCGCTCATCGACGTGGTCTTCCAGCTCGTCATCTTCTTCATGATATCGAGCACCTTCAAGACGACGCCGG
>CALKWG010000142.1 GCA_938004315.1 uncultured Spirochaetaceae bacterium | reverse complement strand
GGGCGCCCGGCAGCTTTTTGCCGTCGATGACCCATGCGGGCTTCATAAGCCCGTTACGTATATTCGGTAAGAGGTCGGTGCCGCCGGCCAGGTACTTACCGTCCTGGGCGTGGTCCGCGAGAACTTTCGCCAGCTCCGCCCTGCTCCGCGGGGCCAGATATCTAAATTCGTAAAGCATCAAGGCCGCCTTTCGGGAAAAAATAAGAGATCCGGACAGGGTATCCGGATCTCGTTCTGGTTTAACTCGTTTATCACGGATTTATTAAAGACCCGCTTCGGCGCGCTGTCAAGGAAAAGCTCAGACGCTGTCCATGCGGATGCGTATCCTGAGCCTCGTCCGGCCCTCCCGTTCGAATTCGGCCTGGGCGCCTAGGTCCTTTTCGATGAGGATGCGGAGCACGGCCAGCTCGCCGTGAAGTTGCCCGTAGGGCTCGTTCGACGGAGCGCGACTGCCGTCCGCCCGCATCGGGGCCGCGTCGGCCGCCGCGCCCGAAGCCGCCGCGGCGCTCGGCAGCTTGGAAAGCGAGAGCTCCAGGCAAGCCTTGCCCTCGTACATCGAGGCCCCGGCCTGCAGGAGCTTGGGGCCGGCGACCCAGCCCGAGGCGAGCGCGGCCACCGAGGCCATGACCCGCGACAGGGCGTTCTGCGAGCGGCGCACGTAGACCGGCGCGCCCGGACGCATGACGGTATGCACGTCGGCGGCGCGGAGCGGGGCGGAAAGGAGGTTGAGCGCGTCCTCGGCCGCCAAGGCTAGATCGACTACGGTCGGCCGCTCGTCCCCGCCCGATGAGGCGACGCGCTTGAACGAGCTCACGATGGCGCTCGATCGCTTCAGGCTCGATTCGACGATGGCCGCCGCCTGGGCGAGGCGGGCCAGGCCGGGGTCGGCCTCGGCGCCGAGCTCGGCCAGCTGCTCGCCCATGAACGAGGCCGAGGTCAGGGCCACGCCTATCGGGGTGTTGAGCTCATGGGCCATGCCGGCCAAGGCCGAGCCGAGCACCGCCGAGCGCTCGGCCTGGAGCGCGTGCTCCTGGGCGGCGCGTAGCTCGTCGAGGGCGGCGGCCAGTTCCAGGTTGGTCTTCCTGATCTGCGCGCTACGGACTATACCGAAGGCGAGTCCGGCCGCCGATACGCCTACGATGCCGGCGAGGAGCGCGTAGGCCGCCGCGACGGGGCGCCTGAGCTGTTCGGCGGGGACGAGCGCGGCCAGGTACCAAGGCATGACGCCGAGCGACTCGAGCACGCAGAGGCGCAGGCTCCCGTCGGCGATTTGGATGAGGCGATCGGACGGCGACCCGGCCCGTATCTCCTCGGCCAGCGCGGCGGCGCTCGGGCTCGCGTAGTGCAGCGAGCGGCCGGCACCGAGCTCCCGCCCGGCGAGCACTAAGGCCTCGGCGTCGACGACGCCGTAGGAGAAGCGCGCGTCAAAGCGCGGCTTCATGGCGTCCTCGAAGAAAGCCGACTCGGCGATGAGGAGCACGGCGGCGCCGATGAAGCGGTTGTCCGGGCCGAACATGGGGCTCGCGGCCGCTAGATAGGCCCTCCCGTCCGCGGCCACGTAGACGGGTCCCGACAGGGTGACGTTCCCGAGCTGGGCCGCGCGGAAATAGGGCGCCTGCCGAGGAGGGGAGAGGGCGAGGAATCCGGCCGCGCCTTCCTGGAAGACGGGCGAGCCGGCCGTGTCGAGGTAGACGATGCCGGCGTAGAATCCGAGCTCGCGTATGAGCCGCGTCGCGTAGGCGCGGAGCGAGGCTCGCAGGGCGTCTTCCTCGCCTCGTCGGCTTCCGGCGGCGAAGGCTACGAGCCTGGAGGCGTCAGGATTATGGGCCGCCTCGTAGGCGCTGCGCTTGGCCGCCTGTATGGTC
>CALKWG010000141.1 GCA_938004315.1 uncultured Spirochaetaceae bacterium | reverse complement strand
AGATCGTATTCGGTGACTGGAGTTCAGACGTGTGCTCTTCCGATCTCCTATGTATACGACCTCGTACAGAGCTCGGAGCGGCTCGTTAACGGCCGCTGGTACCACCTCGTCGGGAGCTGGGACCGTCAGGCCGATTTCCTGCGCATCTACGTGAACGGCGTGCAGCGGGGCAGCGCCCGCTTCAGGAACGTCAGGAGCAGCTTCCCCGCATCTCGTTTCGCCGATCCCGCCCCCGTGGTCATTGGCTCGCAATTCTATAGCAACACCGATATCCTACCCGGCTATTACGGCATCAACGGCAGGATCAATGGCGTGATCATAGAGAACCGGGCCTGGAGCGCTACGGAGATCCGTAACTTCTACGAAGCCCACAAGGATAAGACGGCGTTCTGGTAGGCCCGCGTCCGTCGTCTCCAAAAAGGCCGGCCCCGTAGCCGGCCTTCTTTTTTTATCCGGCCGGCTTGAGCGCCCGCTGGTACAGGAGCGCGTCCAGGCGGTAGACCGACGAGCGCAGGAAGTACCAGGCCAGCGCGCAGGCGCCGGCCCCGGCCGCCAGGTGGCTCAGGCCCGGCGGCGCCGCGGGGATCAAGCTATATAACAGTATAGTGCCCAGGCCGTTCAGGGCGGCGTAGCAGAGCGCCGCGGCGAAGGCCTTCGCGTAGAGCTCGAAATAGTACAGGAACACCAGGAGCGTCAGCAGGGTGAACTGGAAGAAGGCCGCGCCAAGGGCGAGCCAGGCTACGGCCAGGTCCTGCGCCGGCGCCAGGCGCGGCGCCAGGGCCGCGGCCGCCAGCGTCGCCGCGCCCTGAAGGAGGCTCTGGTCGCGCAGCTCAGCCCGAAGGCCCGCCGCGACCCGCCGCTTGGCCTCCTGGATCCGGCGCCAGCTGGCGCGGTTGACCATGAAGAGGAAATGGCGCAGGTCGGTGTAGAGCCGCGTTTCGGCGTAGATAACGAAATATAACAACCCGGGTATGACCGAAAGCCCGGCCAGATACACCAGGTAGTCGTAGCGCGGATAGAGCGCGAGCGGCGTCCCCGCCACCGGCTCGCCCCGCAGGGCCCAGAGCACGAATTTATCCAGCCACTGGCCGGCGTAGAAGAGGGCGCCCGAGGCTATGAGCCAGGCGTTCCGCCGCACGAATCGCCGGATCGGGACGGCCGCGTAGGGTTTCGGAGGGAAACTCAAGGTCGCCGCGGCGACGAAGCCCAGGTCCATCGCTATGAAGCCGGCGGCGTAGCCTAAGAGCGCGCCGCCGGGGCCGTACGAGGCCCCGAGCCAGGCGGCCGCGCCGACGCCGAGGGCCAAGCCGAAGCCGTAGATGGCTAGGATCGTCAGGTAGCGCTTGAACAAGGAGGAGAAGAGCAAGGCGATCCAGGCAGCGTTCAAGGCCGAGAAGAGCGCTACGATGCCGAGGCGTAGGAGCGCGGGGTTCGGGACGCCCTCGAAGGCGGGCATGGCCGCCGCCGGAAGCGCGATCAAGGCCGAGGCGAGGGCCGCGGCGCCGGCGTAGCGCAGCATGAGGCGGCACGCCTCGCCCTTCCTGCCTTCCCAGACGAAGTCGGCTATCGCGCGCGTGAACAGGTGATGCAGGCCGGAGAACAGGCTGAGCGAGAAGGCGTAGGCGTAGATGACGTAGGCCTGGAAGACCTCCGCCTTCGCCACGCCGAGCCTCCCGAAGAGGGCCTGCAGTGCGGCCATGGCGACGATGGACATGAGCCAGGGCCCGGCTACCACGAAGATCCCCGAGGCGAGCGCGCCGACCCGACCGGACAGGCCGTCCGTCCCTAGGACGCGGCGCAGCTCGAAGCCTATGCCCGCCATGGAGAGCCCCTCGCCAAGGAACTATAAATCTCGCCGAAGCGCCTAATCATGTCTTCCTTGCCATAGAGCTTTCGTACCCGCTCGGCGTTCTCGGCCGAGAGCCTCTTCATGAGCTCGGGGTTGGCCCGCGCGAAGAGAATGCAGCGGGCCAGCGCCTCCGGGTCTTTGGAGGGCGCGAGGAAACGCTCGTCGTAGTTCAACAGCTCGGGCACGTTCCCGACCTTCGTGCCGACGGTCTGCACGCCGGCCGCCCAGCCCTCCAGGATCACCAAAGGCTGGGCCTCGCGCACGCTGGTCAGGGCCATGAGGTCAAGGAAGGAGTAGTAAGACAGGACGTCCTGCCGGCCGGTAAAGACGAAGCGTGCGCCCAATCCGAACGAGGCGACCAGGGCCCGGCACTCCTCATAGTAATCGGGGTCCTCGTCCGTCGGGCCGATGGCGTAGAAGCGCGCGTCCGGCGCGGCCTCGACGACTATCCTGGCTGCCGCGATGTAGGTCTTCACGTCCTTGATGGGCACGATGCGGCCGACCAAGCCCACGTGGAAGCCCTCTCGCCTCTCCCGCCGGACCGAGGAGAAACGCCGCAGGTCTATGCCGTTCGGGACTACCGTGCAGCGGCCGGGATCGGCGCCGAGCTCGATCTGCTTCTGGCGGTTCTCCTCGAACAGGGCCGTGATGGCGTCGGCCTGGGCGTAGCATAATCTGCTCAGGCTATTGTACAGATTGATCCACATGTCGCGCTGGTAGCCCCGGACGAAGCCCGCCTTCCTGATCTCTATCTCGCGTTCCTTATGGTACAGGCCGTGCTCGGACAGGAAGAACGGCGCGCCGGTCCGCGCCTTGGCGTTCAGGGCGGCCAGGCCCGCGAAGCCGGTGGAGACGGCATGGTAGACGTCGGCCTCGGGCGCGTCGGCGGCCAGCGCGTCGAACATCATGCGGTGGGCCGACTGCCACGCCCAGAAGTAGTCCGAGAAGGCGTAGGCCGGGTTCCTGGCTCGGTTCATGTTTGCCAGGAGGTTCCAGAGCTCCGGCCGGCTTAGGAGCCGGTTGTCGGGCCGCGATCCCTCCCGGGCGAAGGCGCGCAGGAGGCCGAGTATGTCCGCGCCCTTGCCCGAGAACAGGCCGGCGTGCATGGCGATCAAGCCGCGGACGCTTTTCCGGCCGGCGCGCCTACCCGCGGCGCCGGCCGCCGAGCCTAGGACGACGTCCCGGTGCTCCATGACGTTAGGCGGCGGGGCGTACCTGAGCTCCTGGCCGGCCTTGGGCGAGATGGTCAGGAGGGAGAACTCGAGCTCCGGGAGGGACGAGATCAGGTCCTGAACCCAGGCGCTCACCCCCCCTGTTATGAACGGATAACTGCCTTCAAGTATCAGGCAGACGCGGACCGGCTTAGTCATAGCAGCGCCCGCCCGTCCAGAAGCCGACGAGCTCCGCCGCCTCCGGCGTCGCCTGCCGGGCCGGCGGCCCCCGGAGCGAGGCCAGCTCGGCGGCGACCGCGCGCGCGTTCCCCGCCAGGTAGGCCAGCTCCGCGGCTAACGCTACGAGCTCGGGGAGGTTTCCCAAATCGGCCCTGGCCGCGCGCAGCCCGTCCGCCGCCTCGTCCATCCTGCCCAGGGCCAGGAGCGCCCGCAGGTAGCTAAGGACGGCGCCGGCGTCGCCCGCGCAGATCCCCCGGAGCTCCCGGAACAGGGCGACGAGCTCATCGAGGTAGAAGTCGCGGAGCTCGCGCCTGCCGGCGTTCATGCGGGCGAGGTCGGCGTAGGCTCGGAGCACCCGGGCGACGGCCTCCGACTCCCGCTCCCAGGAGGGGCGGGACTTGAGCTCGCGGAGCCTCTCCATATAGCGACGCTCAAGCGCGGAGACGCTCTCGGCGGCGTAGAGCGCCAGCTCCTTGTCGGGATCCTTCAGCATATGCTGGAAGAGGGCCATGAGGAGCTCGAGGTTGTCCGGATCCAGCTCGCCCTTGGCGAGGAGCCGGTCGACCTCGCCTAGGTCGAAGGGCTGCTCCAAGAGCGGGCGGACGTTGACGGCCCGGTATACGAAGTATTCGAGGCTAATGACGCCCTCTATGTAGCCCTGCAGGGCTTGGGATTGCGTCCGGGGGACGAAGCCCGTCGGGCTTGCAAGGCGCGTCCTTAAGTCCTTCATCGCCCCGCCTCACAGCCTCTGCAGGGCCAGGAGGTGCTCGGCCGCCGCGGCCATGGAGGCCGAATCGGCGTGCCCCTGCGCGCTCGAGCTGAAGCCGATGATGAGCTCCAAGGGCGGCGCGTCGCCGCCGGCCTGCAGCTCCGCGACCGCCGCCAAGGCGTCGAGGCAGAAGAACGACGCGCCGTCCTGATCCAGGTCCCTCACGAGCAGCGCGAGCTGCGAATCCTCGGCGAAGTGGAAGGCCGCTATGGCCCCCGCCCTGCGCCTCTCCAGATGCGTCTTGACGGCCGCCAGGGCGGCCTTCGTCCCCTTCGCGCCGACGGACCGGGCCAGGGCGTCGTAGTTCAAGAGCTCCATGACGATGAGCGATACGTGCCCCGCGCCGAGCCCTACCTGCGCCAACTCCCGGTCGAGGGTCTTATACAGCGAGCTGATCAGCGGATAGCCCGTGTCGCCGTCGGTTTCGAGCCGCGAGCTCAGGGCCTCGTATTCGACGATGGCCTTGAGGTAGGGCTCGGCCAGGCTGAGGAGTATGGCGAGGAGCGTCTCGGTATAGCGGGAGTAACGCTCGAACGGCAGCTCCTCTATCCGTAGCACGGCCCAGGCCTTCGCGCCTATCATGACCGGCAAGGCCATGACCGTCTCGGAGGTATCGAAGCGGTCGAACTCCATGCCCTCGAGCAGCATGCGCATGGAGTACGGCCTGCCGTTACGGTACACGTAGCCGACGATCGAGGAATCCGCGTCCTCGGCCATGTCCCCCGGCGAGGCGTGCGGCCAACCGTATACCGAGATGGGCTCGAGGCTCCCGCTCTCATCGCCGGGAGCCCAGATGGAGCCCGACTGCATCCGGGTAAAATCGGCCGCGGTCTCCAGGAGCGTGGCCAGGGCCCGTTCTTTATTGAGCGACGACAGGCCGCGGACCCTGTCGTGCAGGAGCGTGATGGCGTCGCGCTGCCCGGTGATCCGCTGCTCCAGGACCGCGTTCACGCGGACGAGCGCCTCGTTCTGATGGGCCAGCGACGCGTTCCGGGACAAGGCGGTGCGGAAGCGGCCGAGGAGCCGCCGCTTGGATTCGGCCAGGCGGTTCTTGGCGAACGATATGCCCAAGGCCAGGGACCATGAAAGGCCGAAGGCGGCGGCGGGGCCGGACCAGGCGGCGAAGGCGAAGCCCGCGCCCGAGCCGCGGACGATCGCCGGGGCGGCCCAGAGGGCCGTCGCGGCCGCCGCCGCGGCGAGGGCGGGGCCGGGCGAGGAGAGGAGCGCGAGGAGCGGGGCTACGGCGGCGTAGGGCACGGCGCGGGCGAGGCCCGGGCCCGGACCGCCGCCGAGCGCCAGATCCAGCGCGAAAGGCAGGGCCGCCGCCGCGAGAGCCTCGAAATACCGCAGAAATCGGCCCTTGCCGAGCCCGAACGCATGCATATATATCAGTATCGGATTATTATATTATCATTGTAATACTTATATGCGCGAGGCCTCGCCTTACGCGGCGCGGCTTCCCGATCGGAGCGAAGGATGCGTAGAAGGATTTTCGCCATGGCCCTCCTCCTCTCGGCGCTGGCCGCCGCGGGTACGGCGGGAGCCCAGCCTACCGAGGGCAAGCTCCGGCCGATCCTGGCGGCGAAGCCGGACGGGCTCGTATGGATCGAGGCGGAGGACGCCGCGTCCACCAATTTCTCAGGCGCGCCGGTCCTGGACTATAACTCGTCCGCCTTCAGGCAGCTCCAGCTCAACCGGGAATTCTCGGGCGGCGGCGCGATCTACTACGCCGAGTACCTCGTCACCTTGGATAAGGCCGCCGACTGGCGGCTTTGGATCGGCGGCACGCCGCCGGGGCCGCGGAGCGACCTGCTCGCCTCCTTCGTCTCGCCGGCTAGGATCTCCGTGGACGGCGCCGAAGCCTTCGACCTGTACCGCGAGGACGTCGAGGTCAACGAGAGATACACGGTCAATAACTATTGGTACGCGTACAAGCGGACCCTGACGCTCGGGCCCGGCGCCCATACCATACGGATCGAGATCGACGAGCCGCGCCGCTATGATAATCGTTACTTCTTCTTCCTCGACGCCCTGTTCTTGGCCGAGGAAGCCGGCCCCGTCCTGACCGGCTCCTATCCTCGGGAGCGCCTACCGGAGCGTTTCCCCACGGATCCTACCGACCGGCGTATAGACAACCCGTTCCTGTCGATCCCTCAATATGAGTACCTGATCCAAAACGCCCCGACGGAGCGCGATAGCTACCTGCTCCTGGCCCAGGTCTATAGCCTCCTTGGGGATCATGGGAACGCGGTCCGGACCCTATCTAGGGGGCGGGTCGTCGCCGGGGACGATCCGCGCTTCACGCTCCTCGCGGCGAAGAGCCGGATTTGGAGCGGCGAGATCGACGAGGGCATACGGCTCTATCGGGAGTACCTAGCGCATCCGGGCGCCGATCCCGCCATCTGGGCCGAGGCCGCCAAGATCAGCGCATGGCTGATGAAATACCGCGACGCCGAAGCCTTCTACCGCGGTGGGCTCGAACGCCATCCGGACGACCTTAATCTAAGGGCGAACTACGCGCTCACGCTGCTATGGGAAGGCCGGGTACGGGAGGGCGAACGGCTCCTTGACTCCTTGATTCGGAGCCTCGCCGACGACCCCGACGCGATGCTCGCCCTAGGGCTGATATTCGAGCAGAGCGGCTACCCCGATAAGGCTGAAAGCCTGTATCAGGACGGGCTCGCGGCCTTCCCGGACCGCTTCTCGTTCTACGAGCGGCTCATCAGGGCCTACGGCCGCGCCGGCCGCCGGGCGGAGGCCGAGGCGCTCTATGCCGAAATCGACCGGCTGTTCGAGCCGGGCGCCGAGTTAGCCCTGGCGGTCGAGGGCCTCCGCGGCGAGGAGACGCTCAAGGATAGGGCCCTGGAGGGCTATCGGCGCCGCGTCTCGGATTCGCCTGACGACTTAGGCTTAAGGCGGGAGCTCCTGCAGGCGTATTACTGGAACGGCATGCTGAACGAGGCCCTTATCGAGGGCGGGAACATACTGGTCGCGATGCTCTACGGAATGATGCGCGAGCTCGACGCCGAGCTGAGCGAAGAATACGGCTGGATGGAGACTTTACAGGCGGCCCGGCAAGGCTGGACCGAGGTCGTCGCGGAGGCCTCGCAGGAATCCTCCCGGCTCAAGAAGGCCGTCGCGGATCGGAAGGGGGCCGACGCGACGGGCGCCCTCGAGGAGGCGATAGCCGCGGCCGAACGGCTCGTTTCACGCGCCTCATCGCTCGAAGCCGCCGTCTCCGCGGCCGGGCAGGCCGCCGCCGGCCTAGAGGCCCAGGTAAAGGACGACTCAGCCATGCTCGCCGCGCTCCTGCCTTGGCGCTGGGACAGAGAGGCCGATTTCGCCTTCCTCGAGTCCAAGCGCCGAAGCGAAGAGCTCGCCGGTTCCGTCTTGGATACGATGCGTCGCATCGTCGGGCGCGCCCCGTTCCGGCCGGGAGACGCGATCGATGGGCTCGGGGCGACCGGCCCGGCCGCCCCGGCTGCCCAGCTCCTGACCGGCGAGGAGGATTTAGCCTCGGCCGCCGCGTCGCTCCTCTCGGACCTCGCGGAGCTCAAGCGCCGGGAACGAGCCTCGATCGCCGCCGCGAAGGCGGCCGAATCGGCGCTCATCGGGCGGATGTCGCTGCGGCTACAGGCGCGGATGAGCCTTTTCGACCAGGAGAGCGCCGCTCTACGAAGGGAGATCGCGGACCTCTTTATAGCGCTCGGCCGTCCCGCCGAGGCGGCGGTCCAGCTGGGGCGCGTCCTCCTGGTCGCGCCCGGCGATTCGTCGGCCCGCTTCACCCTGGCCCGCGCCAAAGAGAGCGCTAAAGATGCGGCCGGAGCCATGGCCGAGTACCGCGCCGTATACGAAACCAACCCGCGCTTCGGCCAGGCCCTCAGCGCCTACAACCGGCTGGCCGCGGCCAATCCGGCCCGCCTCGAAGCCGGCGTCAAGGTCCTCGTCGACCCCTCGAGATCGGACGCCGATATAAAGCTGACCTACGCCGCCTCGCCGGGCGCGCTCCTGCCCCTCAGGGCGTCATACGCCCTCGCTCAGCGCAGGATACACGCGAACTCCCCCATCCTGGCGCCTGAGGCCGCCCAAATCCACGCCGTCGAGCTGGAGCTGCCGTTCGCCCCGGCCGCCATGCCGGACCTCGAGCTGACGCTACGCGCGGGCGGCGCGGCGGCCAATAAGCTCTACGATCAGACGCCGCCCGGGCTGGCCGATTTCTCCTTCGAGTTCCTTAGGGATTACGTCGTAGCCGCTCCCTCGGCCGGGCTCGGCCTGCGCTGGCTCGGCGATCGTTTCGGCGCCTCGGCGTCCTACGGCTTCGGCCAGCTACCCGAGGGCTTCTTCCAGGATCGTTTCATCTTCTACGAGCATGCGGCCCGCGCCGCCGCCTCATACTCCGCGGCGGCGCCGTTCCGCGCCTTGGCCAGGAGCGTCTACGCCGAGCTCAGCGGCTCCGCGGCGCTCCGCTTCTCGCCCTACGACGAAGGGCAGGAGAATTGGACCTGGGGCCTGGGAGCGCAGCTGGCCATAGGGAACGTCGTCGCCGAGAAGCCCGACCTAGCCTTGAACCTCGTCGCCTCCGTCGCTTGGGAGGACAGCCGGGAGGCCGTCGTCGACTACTACGCGCCCGTCGACGCGCTGCTCGCCCTCGCCGGGCCCGAGCTGGCTCTCCGCTTCGGCGATGGCCGGCGATCCTTGGGCGTCGCGGCTATGTATCGAGCCGGCGCTTCGATCCGCGAGGGCGTCGTCGCGTTCAGCTGGGAGGGTTCGGGGCGGGCGGAGCTTCGTCTCGGTTCGATACAGTTGTTCGGGGGATTGGGGTACGCCGCGACCGGCGACGATTACTACGCGCTCAGCGTCGATATCGGCGCCAGGGCGGCCCTAGGCGACTATATCATCCCTTGATGAGCGCGAGGCACTCGTTGAAGAAAGCGTCCTTCCTGAGCTCCTCCCTATAGCGGCTTTGATAGCCGTCGAGGCCCTCGGGCCCGAGGGAGGAGCTCGGCAGCTGCGCGAGCTGCGCCCCGAGCAGGCTCAAAGGCTTAGGGTCGTCGTCGAAATACACCCAGTTGGAGGCGATGAACGACGCGACCGTCACGATCAGGACTAATTGCTTATGCGGCGAGCGGATATTCGACTCGCCGTGCTCCATGGCGCAATCTACGTATTGAGCGGGGAAATGCCATTCGTCTAGGGCCATCCGGCCTACGATCCGATGCGACACGCCGAAACGCTCGGTTTCCAAGGCGCTGAAGCGTCCGGAGGAGCCCTTGAGCGATTCCAGCAAGGACTCGTAGGCCGGGCCGTGCTCTAAGAACATGGCGACTTGGCCGATGTTGTGTAGCAAGCCTCCAATGAAGGCCTCGTCGGCCAGGGAGGAGAGGCCCATGGCCTTAGCCAGGTCGCGCGACAGAAAGGCGCTGGCCAGCGAATGGCTCCAATACAGCCCGCAAAAGCGCGATCCTCCTTGTCCTTTAAAGAGGCTCGCGCCGGTTACGAGCACGACGAGGCTCTTGATGGCGTTCAGGCCGAGCAAGGTCATCGCCATCTGAAGCTTGGTGATCTGCGATTGCCGGGCGTAGAGGGCCGAATTCGCGATCTTCAAGATGCGGGCCGCGAGGCCGGGATCGGCGCCGATGAGGTCTTCAAGTTGCTTGAAGCTGAACTCCCTACGCTCGAGCGTCTCGAGCACCTTCGCGGCGACGCTCGGGTTGATAGGCAGGGATTTCATCCTGGCTAGATATCGATCCACTAGGTCTCCTCCCCGCCCAGGGCCTCCTCCGCCGCGCGGAGCAGGGCGCCGTCGGCGAGCAG
>CALKWG010000140.1 GCA_938004315.1 uncultured Spirochaetaceae bacterium | reverse complement strand
AGGAGACGAAGGGCGGAACCGAGTTTCTGGTAAAGAATTTCGGCAGGACATCCTATAGGCGGCTTTTAGATCACTGGGTGAAGGGGCTCGCCGCCGGCGCCGCGTCCGTCGCGCCGCCGCCTCTCGATCCTGCATATGACGGGCTTATCGCGGCCGTGCGCAGGGACGCGCCTGAGCTCGAATCCGTCTTCATAGGTTCGGCGACGCGCCTCGTCGAATTGGCCCTCGCTAACTTCGAGCTCTACCTCGAGGCGGCCGCGCGCTCGGGCGCCTTGGGCTCAGGTTCGCTCGACCAGCGCAAGCTCGAAGCCGAGCTCTCGCAGGGCGGATACGCGGCGCGCTTCGACTCCTTCATAGCCGAGGAGCGCGCGGTCAAGGCGCGCCTACGGTCGATACTCGACGACCCGCGGCTCAAGCCCAAGCTCGGCTTCTACCGCTTCGTCTACGATCGCGTGAACGATATCCGCGAGCGCTCCATCGCCAGGCAGGAAGCCTTGCGCGCCGCTCGCGTCGAAGTGGCGCGCGGCGACTCGTAGGCGACCTAGGGGCGCTCCTCGTAGCGCCCGCGGCAAGGCTATCGGTAACGCTTCGACCCCACGGATAGGCGGAGGCTAGCCCCCGCCTTCGAAGGAAGCCAGCACGCAGCGGTTCTTGCCCGCGGACTTCGCCGCGTACATGGCGTCGTCCGCGGCCTTGAGCATGGCCTCGAGGAGCTCGTCGCAGCCGCCCTTCGTGCGCCGGGGCTCGGCGCGGCATATGCCGACGCTGACCGATATGAGGCGCTGCGGCGGGAAGCCTTGCGGTCGGGCGGCCGCCACCGCCTCGCGCCAGCGCTCGCAGGCCTGCATGGCCTGCCCGTCGGTCGCGCCGGGCAGGATCGCTAGGAATTCCTCGCCGCCGTAGCGGGCGACCGTGTCGTAGGGACGCGAGGCGCCCTGCAGGGCTTCGGCTATGGCGCGCAGGGCCCGGTCGCCGTTGTGATGGCCGAGCTCGTCGTTGATGCGCTTAAAGTCGTCAGCGTCGAAGAGGGCGATCGAGATAGGCTCGTCGCCCCGGGCGGCCTTCTCCAGCTCCCGCCTCAGGCGGTCGATCACGAAGGCCCGGTTATAGAGCCCGGTTAAGCCGTCGCGTATGGCCGCCCGCTCGAGCTCGTCGCGCAGCTCATCGAGCTTTCTCCTAAAGCGGATAACTATGGCCGCGACCGCACCGGTCGTGAATAGGCTTACGAGGGCGGCGATGACGATGATAGCCGCCGTGTTCCTCGCCAGCTGCGTCTCGAGGGCCTGGACGGGGATAGCGACTGAGATCGCGCCGCGTACCTGCCCCTCCGCGTAGCCATGCGTCGCGTGGCAGGCTAGGCAACTTCGCTCGGTGATCAAGGCGCCGATGTACCTAAATTCCTTGCCGGCCGGGCCCTCGACGGTCGCCGAGAATTCCTTGACCCCTTCTTCGAAGCTCGAGAGCGCCTCGGCCTCCAGCCCGTCCGGGGCGTTGTTCGGGTTGACCGGCCGTAGGCTGGTGATCTTGAAGCGGTAGCCGAGCTCCGGGTCGAGCGCGGCTAGCTCCGATAGCTCGCGCGTAATGAGCGCCGGGTTGCGGAGCGTGACGAGCCCTCCGCCCGCCAGCTCGAGGTCGGGATGCTCGAGCCAGGGATTCGATTCGACGCCCTCGGCCTTCTTGACGTAGACCCCGCCGTAGGCGGCCGCCCAACGGCGCGTAAGGACGACTTGCTTAAAGAGCGATTTCCCGCGGTCCTCGACTACCTCGCGCACTAATTGCGCGTTACGATAGGCGAAGCCTATGAACAGGCCGCTTAAGAGCACGATGACGAGCGCGCCGACCGAGAGGGCCAAGGCGCGGAAGGCCTTGCGCTCGTTCCGCTCTATCCGGCTCATTTCGATCATGACCTAGCCTCCGCGATGATGTCTCTTAGCTGGAGTGTAGGCTTTTCAAGCTAGGGCTTGCAAATTTTACTTAATGGAGGATAGCTGGTTTTGCACCGGCGCACCCCACCTGGAGCCGGCCTGTAACGGGAGACCTTTTTGTTTGGCGTATCGCGATAATCGCGTAAAAAGAGATAATGGATGTACGCGGAGATAAAAGGCTTAAAAAAACCTAATGTAACAGCTTGTAGAATCATCATTTTGCGTTAAAATAACCTTATACTGCTCGACATCTTGGTTTAGCTAAAAACGTTACACGGAGGCGAAGCATGGGCTTCCCGCGTCGACTCGTCCTAGCGGCTTCTATGGCCGCGGCTTTTGCTTTTTCCCTCGGCGCCCAGTCGAACGACGTCACGTTGAGCTTCCTGCCCGCCGTGGCGGTGCCGTTAGGCCCGACCCTATCGGACGGCCTGCCGTTCTATGACCTAGGCGGCGGCGGCAGCATACGCGGCGAGTTCGTACCGTCCTTCGCGCGCTGGCTCTTCGGTCGCGCCTTCGTCGATTACGAATTCCTGCCTATAAACGGCTCGTCCTCCGAGAGCCTCTCGCTCGTGTACGGCGGCGCCGCCTTCGGCGCCGCCTACTCGCCGGCGCCGCGCGTGGTGCTCCGGGCCAGCGCGGGCGGCGGCCTGTACCTGGCCATGTCGGACGCCGGAAGCGTACGCAATCCCTTTATCGAAGGCGGCGCCGAGTTCCAGCTGCGCCTGTCCCCGACCCTGGCCGCGGGCGTAGGCGCGAAGTATAAGTACCTGAGCGTACCGGGCGCCTCCCTCTACCAGGGCGTGTCCGTTCAGCTCGGCGTAGTCTACGACCTAGCCGGCTCGCGCAAGGGCAGCGACGTGCGCCTGGACCAAGAGCTCGGGAGCGTCTTCCCGCTCTTCTTCAGCTACTATGATAAGAATCCCTTCGGTTCGATACGCCTGGTCAACGCGGAGTCCATACCGCTCGACAAAGTCAGGATACTCTTCTACGCCCGCCAGTACATGGACGCCCCGCGGCTCTGCGCGGAGTTCGAGCGCCTGCCGGCCGGCGCGACCAAGGAGCTCCCCGTCTACGCGCTTTTCAACGACGCCATCTTCAGGGTGACCGAGGGTACGAGGGCCGCCGGCGAGTTCACGGTGGAGTATTACTACCTGGGGAAAAGGATGACGAAGACCATCCCCGCGACCCTCGCGGTGCAGAACCGCAACGCCATGACCTGGGACGACGACCGCAAGGCGGCCGCCTTCGTGACCGCCAAGGACCCCCTGGTCCTGGGCTTCGCCAAGGGCCTCGCCTCCATGGTCCGCGGCGATACGGCCGCGCCGGCGGTGTCCGCCGAGTTCCGCACGGCCTTGGCCGTCTATCAAGCGCTTAGCGCCTACGGCGTCGGCTACGCCGTCGATCCCAAGACGCCGTTTACCGCCCTCTCCGCCTCCGAGTCCGAGGTCGACTTCCTGCAGTTCCCTAGCCAGACCTTGGCCTACCGCGCCGGCGATTGCGACGACCTGTCGGTGCTCTACGCCGCCCTCCTCGAGTCGGTGGGCATAGAGACGGCGCTCGTCACTACGCCCGGCCATATCTTCGTCGCCTTCAATACCGGCTTAAGCCCGGAGAACGCCGCGCGCGCCTTCTCCGACTCCGCCGACCTGATCATACGCG
>CALKWG010000139.1 GCA_938004315.1 uncultured Spirochaetaceae bacterium | reverse complement strand
CGGCCCGACGCGCGCAGGCCCAAGGCCGCGCCCGATAGGAAGGCGCCCGGCTCGCAGCCGCCTACCGGCTCCCAAGGCCCAAAGAAATCCTCGTCGCGAAAGCCCACGGATACCAGGCGCAGGCCGTAGGCGCCGAGCGCGCCAGGCAGGGCGGCTCGGTCGCCGGACGCCAAAGCCTTGGCTAAGGCCGCCGGCCGTAACCTGCCCTGCCCGCAGGCCAGCACCGCGGCCGCCATGAGCCGCGCCTGGTTATAGAGGAAGCCGTCGGCTTCGAAAATAAGATCAATGAAGGGGTCCGCCGCCTCCGCCGTAGCAATCGACAGCTCGCGCTCAAAGCCCCGCGCGTCGGCCTTGGCGTTGGTTAGGGCGCGGAACGAGCGGCGCCCGAGCAAGGTCGCCAGCGCCTCGTCCATAGCCCGGCGGTCCAACCGACCGCGCAGGGCCAGGCTGTAGGCCCGCCAGGCTTTAACGGCGCCCATCACGCTCCGGCCGCCGCCATCGCCGCCAGATTCGGGTAGCAGGCGATAGGCGTAGCGCTTCGAAACGGCCCGGTAGCGGGCATGAAAGTTCGGCACGGCCTCGCGCAGGGCGAGGCAACGCAGGTCGGGCGGAAGGAGCGCATTCAGGGCCGCGCCGAGTTCCGTCAAGGGCCGTTCGTCGCCGGGCCTGAAATTAGCCGCTTGGCCTTCGGCGTGTACGCCGGCGTCGCTGCGGCCGGCGCCTATCGCGTTGCAAGCTTGGCTGCCGAGCGACGCCAAGGCTAGCTCGAGGGTCTCCTGGACCGTCCGCTGGGCTCCGGGCAGGCGCTGCCAGCCTTTGAAATCGCTCCCGTCGTAGGCGAAGAGCCCTAAGACGTTGCGCCCGCCCTCGGGCTCAGATGCGACGGGGCGCGGCCGCGGTCTTGCGCCGGGCATGCGCCGGGCCTACGAAAGGATCAGGCCCAGGCCGTAGGCATAGGCCGAGGCGACGAGGACGAAGAGCGCCAAAGGCAGGGCGAAGCGGCGTATCGTCGCCGCCAGGCCCGTGCCGAAGTGCTCGGCGCTCACCACCATACAGACGTGCAAGGGCGAGAGCATCATGCCCGCGTAGCCGAAGGCGCCGGCGAAGACCACGCCGGCCTCGCGCGGGATGGCGCCGCCCTCGGGCAGCATGCCCATGACGATCGGGAAGGCCAGGCCCACGTAGCCGAAGCCCACGCCGGTCACGAGCCCGGCTATGAACGGCAGGAGCGCCACCGCCGCCAAGAGCGGTATGCCCGCTGTCGCCAGCTCGGCGGCCGCCGCCTGGGCCGCGCCCGCGCCGTCTAACAAAGCCGAGAAGACCCGTATGCCGGCTATAACGGCGATGAGCTTGAAGGTCGCGCCGTTGACGCTGCCTTTGAAGCAGGCCCAGCCGCCCGCCCGCCGCGCCAGGAACGCCGAACCCAAGGCCAGGCCGGCCAGGATGGGGGCGTAGCGGCCGAAGAGCGCCGCCGCCGGGGCGCCTAGTCCCAACGTCGATCCGGCGCCGCGCCACAACGCATCCAAGGCGATATACGAGCCGAGCACGACGGCCAGGGGCCCCACGCCATGGGCGAAGGCGGCCAAGCGCCGGCCCAGGCTCGGCCTCGGCCTCGCCGCGGCCTCGGCCGAGTGGGTTCTCGCCGAGCCGTCCCCCGCGCCGACGCCGCGCGGCGCCACGAGTAAGAGCCCGAGGATGAAGAGAAGCGGCAGGGCGTAGGCGTTCAAGAGGATGAGCCGCCCCGCCTCGATGCCCGAAAGCGAGGAGGTCAGGATGAAGGCCGGATACAGAGGCCAGGCCAGCTCAAGGCTATGCCTGAACCAGTAGTTCACCGCCGAGAGCACGTCGCCCCCGTGGCGCTTATCAGGGTCCATGGATTCGACCAAGGGCGCCGACATAATGGCGCCGCCGGGCATGGGCAGGGTGCCGATGAGGAGCGGCGCCACGGCCATGGCGATGCGCGGGCTCGGCGTCACCGCCCGCAGGGCCGAGCTGAACGCGTCCATGGCGCCGGCCTTCTTCATCGCGGTAGAGAAAGCCATGATCGCGGTCATGAGGAGCATGATAAGGAGCGTATCGGCCCTAAAGAGCTCTCGGCCTACGGCGGCGGCCGTGGCGGCGGGTCCCAGGCCTCGCCAGAGGGCGAAGACCACTCCGCCTAACGCGGCCGCGAGGCCCAGGTGGGCCTTGCGCGTCGTAGCCAAGACGATGGCGGAGAAGATGACGAGAATCTGGACGATGACGGGCAGCTGCATTGAAACCTCGCTCGGTGCCCGGGCATTATCGCCTATGCGCGGCCGGGCTGGGAAGCCCGCTCGACGAGCGCGACGGTCGCCTTAGTCGCCGATCCGGGCCGGCGCGGCCCCCCCGTCGCGTCGCGCGCTATTATCGCTATACTTAAACCAGGGAGGTACGCCATGGCTCTACAAGTGTTCGGGACCCGCAAATGCCCCGCCACCCGCAAGGCGGAGCGCTACTTCAAGGAACGGGACATAGGCTACCACTTCGTCGACCTGGCCGAAAAAGGCCTGAGCCCCGGCGAGCTCCGCGCCATACGCCAAGGCGCCGCCGGCAGCCCGCTCATCGACCGGCAGTCCAAGACCTACAAAGACCGCGGCCTCGCCTTCATGGACTACGACGAGGACGAGGAACTCCTGGCCCATCCCCTGCTCCTGCGCACGCCGGTGGTACGGAACGGCGCCCGGGTAGCCATAGGCGAGGACCCGGCGGCCTGGAAGGCGCTGGCGGAGGGCTGAGCCTAGCAGCCGCCATGCGACCGACTGCCGACTATGCACCCGGCCGCGCCCTGGACAACAAAAAACCCGGCCAGGCGGCCGGGTTTTGACAATACGGAAACCGGGGGCTACAGAATCAGCTTGGCGCCAAAGACCCACTTGAAGGGCATGACGGGCCAATCGGGGATTTCGTAGATTACACCATACACATCTTCACTAGAGGTAATAGGCTCGTTGCTCTTGACGTTCCACATACCTTTAGCAAAGATACCGATACCACCGAGATTGATGCCGAGGCCAAAGCCGAAGTCGAAGTACGCAGAAGCCATCATAGGATCCTCGCTCACGTCATAAACCGTTGCGAGCATGTCCTTGTTCTTCCAATCATAGGCCAGCATTCCGACACCGGCCTGCAAGAAAGGATCGATAAAGGCACGGCCGCCGAATAGATGGTAACTCATAAAGAAGTTAATATCATAGTTCCACTGATCGAAGGCTTCGGCACTCAAACCTCCAGTGGTTGCAAGCTCCCAAGGATCCTTGTAGGTCTGCTGGTTGAACGAAAGCCCTAAGCCTAGCTTCCCGAGTATGATCTCAGCATACCCACCCCAGTACACCCCGGTGCCTTCCTTAAAGTCGGCCCAGGACTCGCTCAGGGTAGGCAGTTTCCCGCTGGCGTCTTCCTGATAATACTGCACACCCGTAACGCCCAGGACGATCTGGGCGAAGGCGCCCGTGGTTACGAACGCGATAAGCATTAACGCTACGAATAGCCTCTTCATTTCCTTGTCCTCCTGGAGCTCGTCGCTCTGCGATTGCATTGTAATAATAGCAGATCGCTATGAAAAAACCAAAAAAAGTTGTATGAAATCTTAGGTAAAATTGTTAGATACTCGCGGCGGCGCTAGAATTGGCCGTGGCATGGACTAGAATAGAGACGTCCTACAAAGGAGATAGCGTATGAGATTCTTAAGGAAAACATTGCTCGTGCTTTTGGCGCTTACGCTGGTTACCGCGGCCTTCGCGCAGACCAGGGTCAACCTTACCGTCGTGGTGAGCGAGGGCCCGGCCCAGATCATTTTGGACGGCAGGCTCCTGGGCGTGGCCAACCCGCGCTTCAGCGGTCAGGTAGCGCCGGGGACTTATGAGCTCATCGTAAGGAAGAGCGGGCTACCCGAGAACAGGCAGCGCATCACCATCGGGGCCGGCGGCCTGTCGATCAACGTCCAGCTCGGCGCGGCCGCCGTCACACCGCCCCCGACCACGACCCCGCCGCCGGTGCAGAATCAGAACGTGTCCATCAACGCCAACGTGGCCAACGCCGAGGTCTACCTGAACAACATCTTGGCCGGCCGGACCCCGTTCAACACCCAGCTGCCCAACGGCTCTTATATCCTGGCTATCAAGGCGCCCGGCTACGTCGATTTTAACCAGAACCTGAGCGTCAACGGTCCTACCACGGTGAACGCCACGCTGCAGCCCATCCTTGCCACCCTGAACCTAGGGCGCCTGATGAACGGCGCCGAGGTGTTCTTGAACGGCCAGAGCTTCGGCCGCGCCGGCGCCACCCCCTTCAGCGTCCAGGTAGCGCCCGGCACCTATACCCTGACCATACGCCTGGCCGGCTTCATGGACCTGAACATGCAGGTCACCGTCGGCGCCGGCGGCGCCACCCTGAACCCCGTCCTGCAGCCCCTGGCGGCCAACTATCGCTTCGAGATCCCGGCCAACGTGCTCAACCCCGAGATGCGCGGCAACCCCTGGAGCCAGATACGCCTCTTCATCGACGACCAGCCCCAGCGGGACTTCCAGGGCCAGGTCCAGCCGGGCAAGCGTAAGATTCGCATCGTCACCGGCGCCTTCCAGATCGAGACCGAGTTCACCTTCGAGGCGGGCAAGAGCTACGTCTTCCAGCCGTTCGCGGGCTTGAACGTCCTGCAGTAAGCGCGTCCCGGCGCGGCGCTCTGGCCGCGTACTTTTTATCCATCGCGGCCCCCTTTAGCGGGGGCCGCTTTTTTTCCGCCTGTAACTAATTCGGTTGCGCGCGCCGGCATTGGGGTTTACTATCGGATTACTATGCCCCATCGCGACCACCCCTTGCGCACCGCGGACGTGCGCGAGCGCAACGCCAAGCTGGTGCTCAGGCTGATCCGCGCCGCCGGCAAGCCCGGCCTCTCGCAGGCGGAGGCCGTGACGGCCACCGGCCTACGGGCCCCGACCATCTTCCGCATCTTCTCGGGGCTCGAGGAGGAGGGCTTCCTCCGCCCCCTGCCCAATTGCCCCGAGGCCAGGGACGAGGGCAAGAAGGGCCGGCCGCGGGTGTGCTACGGCGTCCGCGCGGAGGCCCGCTACTACCTGGGCGCCGAGTTCTGGCTGGACCGGATCAGCATGGGGCTCTTCGACTTCTCCGGCGCGCTCGTGGCCCGCGAACAGCTCGCGGTTCCCGAGGGCGTCGACGCCGACGGCATAGCCGCCTCGCTCGTCGGCTTGGCCCGCGGCCTCCTCGAGTCCCATGCCGTCGGGCCAGAGCGCTTCTTGGGGCTCGGGGTCGGGGCGCCGGGACAGGTGAACGTCCGGGCGGGCGAGGTGGTGTACTACGCCCGCATCCCGGGCATGCGCGACTATCCGTTGGCGGCCGCCCTCGAGTCGGCGCTCGGCGCGCCGGCGCTGCTCCACAACAACTGCTCGGTCATCGCCTTGGCCGAATCGCGCTATTCGGGCTTAGACGGCGCCGACGCGCTCTTCATGTTCCTCCTGCGCTCCGGGGTCAACGGCTCCTTCGTCTCGTCCGCCGGCCCCTACCTGGCTTCCGACGGCAGCACCATCGAGACCGGCCACGTGGTGGTCAGGCCCGACGGCAGCCGTTGCAACTGCGGCTCGCGCGGCTGCCTGGAGGCGGAGCTGGGCGCCTGCGACCCCTCCGGG
>CALKWG010000138.1 GCA_938004315.1 uncultured Spirochaetaceae bacterium | reverse complement strand
CCCCGCTCCGAGCTCGGCGTAGGAGCGCCAGGTAAAACCTTGACCGTCCTGGGCGTTCGCCGACGCGGCGTTCGCCGGCGCGGCGTTCGCCGGTACGGCGCTCGCCGACCCGACTGCCACGGCAGCTAAGGCCAAGGCCACGATCGGTAGGCCGCGGACCCGCGCCGCCTTGCCGCGCACGCGGGCGTTAAGCGGCGAGCCGTTCGGCTTCTCGTTTCGTTTCTCTTCCATCATGATGATCCTTCCTTTCGGCCATGGGGCCGTTTCATGCTTCTATCGCCGCGCAAGCGGGGGATAAGTCCCCCCGATCCCGCGCGCTCATCGGGAAGCGCCGCCCGCCTTCGGGGCCCATCGCCGTCTTCCCGTCGACCCGCTTTCGCTCCGCGCTCTGGCCGGCGCCGCGGCGTCTATGGGCATGATAGGCGCGGGCCGGCGGCCGCGCCATCGGACGGATATCGTAATCAGCTAAGCCGGAGCCTACGTACTTCGTATGAGTTAAAGCGGCCCGCCGATCCGCCCCCGTCTGATATCAAGTTCGTATGGTACGCCGCGGGGCGCGCGCGTATGCTCCGTTCAGCGCGGGACGAGGGCCCGCCTTAAACGGAGGTACCTTTGAATAGACGCATCGCCGCCTGGCTTTTCATCGCGCTCGCGGCTATCGGCCACGGCCGCGCCGCGGCCCAAGACATAGGGCGCGGCGAAGAAGCGTTCTTCGCTTCTTATATGGAACGGACCCTGGAGGCCGAAGGCATCCCCGGCGCCGCGGTCGCGCTCGTACGGAACGGCGCCATAGCCTACGCCCGGGGCTTCGGCCGCGCCGTCGGCCGGGACGGCGAGCCGGGAGCGGCCGTCGAACCGGCGCTCACGCCCTTTAACCTGGGATCGACCGGCAAGCTCCTCACCTGGGCGGCCGTCCTATCGCTCGTAGAGCGGGGCGAGCTCGAGCTCGACGCCGACCTTGAAGCTTACCTGGGATTCGCCCTGCCCGACGGGCCGGGCGGCCCGGTCTCCATGCGCATGCTCATGACGCATACCGCCGGCTTCGCCGAGAGCTACGGCGCGCTCTACCTGCCGGGCCCCGAGGCCTGGCGGCCGCTCGAGGCGACCCTCAAGGCGACGGCGCCGAAGCGCGCCTACCCGGCCGGCCGCGTCATGGCCTATTCCAACTGGGGCACGGCGCTCGCCGGCTATATAGTAGAACGCCTTTCGAACCGCCCGTTCGACGCCTATATCCGCGATACCTTCTTAACGCCGCTGGGTATGAGCCGAACGCGGGCCGCCGCGGCGCAGGAAGGCGGCGAATGGGTTGCCGCCCTGCCATGCGCCCCGATTACCGGCCCGGTAACGGAGATGGCTCTTTTCCTTTCAGCTATTCTCGGCGACCCGGGGGCGCCCGTCCTGCCCCTCTCCGAAGCCTCCCGTACGGCGCTCCTTACGCCTGCGTTCGAGCGGGCGCCCGGGCAAGGAGGCATGTCCCTCGGGCTCGTAAGCTCGACCATGAACGGGCGGCGGGTACTCTGGCACCTGGGCCGCACCCCGCGCTACGCCACGCTCATCGCCCTCTTACCCGACGAAGGCGTCGCCTTGGTCGCAAGCTTTAACCGCCCGCCGAGCGACGAGGGGCGCGGCCTGTTGTCCGCGTTCATGGACGAGTTCTACCCCGACAAAGGGCCTCGCTCCGCGCCGACGACGGCGGCGTCGGGGACGAGGCCCCGCGCCGTCCCGGGCCTCTACGCCTCGGCGCGCGTCGCCGCGGCCGGCCCGGCGAGGCTGCTGCGTTACCTCGGCGCCCTGCGCCTGCGGAACCTGCCGGGCGCCGTCGCCCTCGGCCCGTGGCGCTTCGACGCGTCCGGAGCCGCGCCGTATCCGCAGCTCGGCGGGCATAGGCGCCTCCTAGCCTGGGAGCTCGACGGCCGCCCCTGGATAAGCGTCGGCCCCGTCGACTATTTCAGGCTCGCATGGTTCGAGGATCCGCGGCTACTCGCGGCCGTCGGGGCGGTCGGTCTGAGTCTAGCGCTCTTCGGGCTCGCCGCTACGGCGATTCGACGACGCTCCCCGGCGGCGGGGGCCCGCCTAGGCTTCTGCGCCGCGAACGCGCTCTATTGGCTCTACGGCGCCTCGGGCTTAAGCCTAGCCTTCGTCAGGCTCGCCGGTTTCGGCGCGAGCTTCGTCTACCCCGAGGCTGCCATGGCGCTCGTCTCGTGGCTCTTCGCCGCCTGGCCCGCCGGCGCGGTGGCGCTAACCGCCTCGGCGCTCGGCCGCGGGCGGGAGGCTCGTTCGGCGCTCGAGCTTTCCATGGCGGCCCTCGCGTTCGCCGGCTGCGCCGCGGCGTGGGCCGCGGGGCTCATCGCTTAAACGGAAGTACAAGGAGGATATATGAGCAACCAGAAAAAACCGTCCGCCATCGCCGTCGCCTGCGCGGCGTTCGCCGCCTTCGCGACCCTCGCCGCTTGCGCGGCCCCCGGCAGGCCCGCCGCGGAAGCGGCGGCGCCGTCGGCCACGCGCCTGTATAGCGTCGATGAACTGCAAGCAGACCTCAAGCAGTTCCGCCGTATCGTCGAGAGGAAAGCCATCGGCATCTACGCCGACCGGGAGGCCATGGCGCGCGCCATAAACGAGGCCGAGCGCGCCGTAGCCGAAGGCCCTATAGACGAAGCGTCGTTCTACCGGCTCTTGGCCCCCGCGCTCGCGGCCCTTCGCTGCGGCCACAGCTTCCTCGACCCTTCGCCGGCGGCCGAGGCCCGCATGCGCGCCGAGGGGCGCTTCTTCCCGCTCGCGGTCCGCAGCCTCGACGGCCGTCTCTATGCGGTCGCCGACCCCTACGGGACCGGCGTGGCCCCCGGCTCGGAGCTCGTCTCTATTAACGGCCTGCCGGCGGCCGAGCTCTTCGGCTACGTCGCCGCCCGCCTTACCACGGACGGCCGGGACGAGGGCCGGCCGCGCTACGACGCCGAACGATGGTTCGCCGCCATGCTCTATCTCTTCGTCGGCGAATTCGATTCCTTCGACATAGAGTACCTGCCGCCCGACGCCGCGGCGGGCGGCACGGAGGCCAAGGGCATGAAGAGGGCCGTCATCCAGGCGGTCCGCGCACCGTCCTTGGCTAAGAAGCCGAGCGCCGTCATCTTCGATACCGTCGGCTCGCGGCCGAGCCACAGCTTCCGCGACGGCTATGCCTACCTGAAGATCCCGATCTTCGCCGCCGCCGACCAGCGGGCCTACGAGTCCTACCTGGCCGATTTCTTCGCCGAGCTCAAGGCCCGCGATTACGGCGCCCTGGTCCTAGACCTGCGCGGCAACTACGGCGGCTCCCCGGCGCCCACCGCCGCCTTGTTCCGCTACCTTATCGACCGGCCCTTGCCCTTCTTCGGCCCCGGCCACCTCCTCCTCATGCCCTGGCGCGTCGCGCAGAGGCCCGCGCCGAAGCGCTTCGACGGCGAGCTTTACGTCCTCATGGACGAGGCAGGCTTCTCGATGAACGGCTTCTTGTTGGCATTATTGAAATATCACGGCATCGGAACGCTCGTAGGCGCGCCGAGTTCGGGTGGCTATCGCTGCAGCGACTCCTCGATGGACGAGGCCCTGCGCGTCACCGGCATACGGGTCCGCTACTCCACGGCGGCTTATCAGGTAGCGGTGCGCGATATGCAGGCGGGCATAGGCGTCGTGCCCGACCTGGTCGTCAGCCCGACCCTTGCGGATTACCTTTCGGGACGCGACTATACCCTCGAGGCAGCGCTTACGAAGGCGGGCATAGAGCCTTAGGGGAGCGGCGGGATCGCCGGCGCCGAAGGCGAAGCGCCGAAGGCGCCGGAAGCCCGCCGCGGGGGCCGCGTCCGAGCCCTAGCTCCCGATCGCCGCCTATTGGCGGCCCCCTTAAAACGAGGGTCGGGACGGGACAGAAAGGATGAACGCATGTACGACGATGGACTACGGGCTTTCTTAATCAAGGCTAAGGCCGATACCTACGCCGCCCAGCGCGGCTTCGTCGAGCCGGGCCGCCCCGGCTGCAAGGATCTGCGCTACGCCGAGGGGCCGTACGAGTACCTGGATAGCTACGCCGGCGAGCGCGACTTCTCCGGCCAGGAGCTCGTCTATCGGGACGGCCGCGTCGTCTGGAGCATGAACTACTACGGCGCCATGCTAGCCGACGGCCTGCCCGAGGGCTTCATAGAGACCCTGCGCGAGGCCCTCAAACTCGCGGCTCTAGCGGAACCCTACCGCGGCCCCCGCTCCTACGATCGGGCGCCGTATAGCTACAAGAGCGTCGTCCAAGGCGAGTTAACTATGTATAACGGCATAGAAGAGATTTACCTAGCGGACAAGCCGGTCTACCGGCTCTATTTCCACGGCGGTGCGCTAGCATTTAATCAGGCCCTTAGGGGAGCGGCGGGATCGCCGGCGCCGGCGGCATTTCGCCGGCGGCGACGGAAGCCCGCCGCGGGGGCCGCGTCTAAGCATTAGCCGCCGATCGCCGCCTATTGGCGGCCCCCGGCCCTTCATGGACGGCCCTTGACCGCGGCCCGGCGCGGATCGAAACTTTAAGATAATACAGCCCTCGAGGAGGCCGTCTATGAGCCGGGCCTTATCGAACCATACCCCGCCGCGCCGCCGCGTAGCTCTTCGCCTCGCGACCGCCCTCGCCGCCTTGGCGACGGGCCTGGCCTGCGCGACGCCCGCGGCGGCCCAGGCCCCCGCCCCGAGCGGGCTCGTCATGATCACCGAGGTCTGGCCGCCCTTCCGCATGAACGACGAACGGAGCGCCTCGGGCTTCGCCGGCATCGACATCGATCTGACGACGGCCTTGGCCGAGCGCCTCGGCGTGCCGATCGACATCCGGCGCGTGCCCTGGGCCAGGGCGCTGGAGATGATGAGGAACGGGCAGGCGGACCTGATCACCGGGATCGCGTACACCGACGAGCGCGCGGCTTTTTTGCGCTACGCGCCGACGAGCTACGCCTCGGTCCGCCCTATGTTCCTGGCGCGAAAGGGTCAAGGCGGCCAGATAGGGTCATACGACGACCTCATGGGCAAATCGATAGGCATGTCGACCAACTCGGCCTATTTCCCGCGCTTCAACGCCGACGCCGAGTTGAAAAAGGTCGGGCTCTCGACCGAGCTCCAAATCCTGCAGATGCTCGCGGCCGGTCGCATCGATTTAGCCATAGGCACCGACC
>CALKWG010000137.1 GCA_938004315.1 uncultured Spirochaetaceae bacterium | reverse complement strand
AGATCGTATTCGGTGACTGGAGTTCAGACGTGTGCTCTTCCGATCTACTCGAAGAGCTGGCAGCCGACGAGGCCGGCGTGCCAGCTGGTGCCGGCGGCTATCACCCGCACGCGCTCCACGGCGTGGAGCTCCTTGCGGCTCAAGTTCAGGCCGGAGAGCTTGGCGAAGGCGTTCTCCATGTCGGCGCGGCCCGAGAGGGCGCGCGCGATGGACTCCGGCTGCTCGAAGATCTCCTTCTCCATGTAGCAGGAGAAGCCCTCCTTCTCAATGGCGTCGAGCTCCCAGCCCACGTGGTCCAGCTTGGGGTCGATGCGTCGGTCGTCGGCGTCGCTGATATGGAATTCGTGCGGCAGCATGGAGACGACCTCGCCGTCGTTTAGGTAGACCACGCTCTTGGTGTGCGCCAGCATGGCCGTGACGTCGCTGGCTAGGAACATCTCGCCCTGGCCCACGCCCACGACGAGCGGGCTGCCGTTCCGCGCGCCGACGATGCGGCCAGGCTCGTCGGCGTGCACGCAGGCGATGCCGTAGGTGCCTTTGAGGTGCTTGAGCGCGGCCTTGAGGGCCGCCTCGAGGTCGCCGTCGTAATGGTAGGCGATGAGATGGGCGATTACCTCGCTGTCGGTGTCGCTCTTAAAGTTGGCGCCCTCGTGCTCGAGCATGCCCTTCAAGGCCATGTAGTTCTCGATGATGCCGTTATGGACGATGGCGACCTTGCCGCTATCGTCGCAGTGGGGGTGGGCGTTGGCGTCGGTTACGCCGCCGTGCGTGGCCCAACGGGTGTGGCCGATGCCGCAATGGCCCGGCAGGTCCTTGGGTACCGCCTGCCTGAGCTCGGCTATCTTACCCTTCTTCTTGATGACCGAGGGGGGCGAGCCCGCCTCGACGTCGGCTTGCACCGCGATGCCGGCCGAGTCGTAGCCCCGGTATTCCAGGCGCTTCAGGCCGTCCACCAGGATACGGGAGGCCTGCTTCGGCCCCGAGTAGCCCACGATTCCGCACATAGTACTGTCCTTTCCGTCCGCGTCCCCGCCGCCGGCCCCAGGCTTTATACACCTAGGGCTAGCCGGAAGGCGGCTCCGGCGGGGCGGCGATCTAAGTCGCCGGCCCGCATGCGGTCAAGCCTATCGCGAGGGCCGGACGGCGTCAAGGCGGTCGCCTATCGGGAGCGAGTCTATGCTTGAAACGACGTCGGCTTTAAACGATAATTTCCACGTATGATGAAATATCCCGGCAAGGCCTTCGGCGCCGTCTACCTGCCCAGCGCCGCCCTCCTATGGGCGGTCTGTCTGCTTTCCATCATCGTAGCCACGGGCTACCGTTATACTTCGGCCTTGGACGAACGGCTCGGGCTCCTTGACCTCTATGCCGAGAATCGCGTAGACGCCGTCTCGGGCTCGAGCTTCGAGCCCGAGGGCGGCGTAACGGCGTGGCGAAACAATACGAGCACCTCGGCGGTCTTCCACCGCCTCAACGCTACCGGCTCGTTCTATCTCGCCGCGGGCGACCAGTACTCGTTCCGCGTCTACCGGATGGATAGGCGAGAGGATATCGGTTCGCTTTCCGAAGGCGACCCGGCGCGAGCTTCGGCGCCCTACGCGCCGCTCGCCTTGGCCTTGGCCGGCCAGTCGGGGCGATGGCAAGGCCGGGACGCCGAAGGGCGCGTCATCTTGGGTTCGTATCGCCCCACCCCCGACGGCAGGTTCGGCATACTGATCGCTATCGAGAGCTCGGAGATCTCGAGGCCGTACATCCGCGACGCGATCGTCGCCGCTATGATCTCGACCCTAGGCGTGGCCGCTCTCCTCTTCGCGGCGATAGCCATGGGCGCCCGCTACCATCGCAAGGCCGAGGACGTCGAGAGCGTCTACCAAGAGCGGGTGCTCCTCGCGGCCAAGGTCTTCGACAGCGTCATTGAAGGCATTACCATCACCGACGCCGAAGGGAAGATACTCTCGGTCAACCGAGCGTTCACCGAGATCACCGGCTGGAGCGAGGAGGAGGCGCTCGGCCAGAACCCGCGCGTCCTGAAATCCGAGCGTCACGATCCGTCCTTCTATCGCGCCATGTGGAAGGCGATAGAGGAACGCGGCCGATGGGAAGGCGAGATCTGGAACCGCCGCAAAGACGGCAAGGTATATCCCGAGTGGTTGTCCATTACGGCGGTCAAGGGGCAGGACGGCAAAACCTGCCGTTACGTGGCCGTGTTCCGCGACCTTACCGATATCAAGAACCGCGAGGAGGCGATCAGCTGGCTGTCGAACAACGACCCCCTGACCGACCTGCCGAACCGGGTGCTCTTCTCCGACCGGCTCATGACGGCCATCAAAGGCGCGGACCGTAGCCGCGAGAAGATCGCGGTATTGTACCTCGATATAGACCGCTTCAAGTATATCAACACGACCTACGGCTATCGCCTGGGCGACTCGATACTCCAATTGGTGGCCGGCCGCCTGACGCAGAGCCTACGGAAAAGCGACACGGTGGCCCGCGTCTCGGCCGACGATTTCCTCGTCCTCCTGCCGCAGTTAGCCAAGGAGGAATTCGCCGTAGCCGCGGCAGAAAGCATCCTTTCATCGCTCCGTAGGCCGATGTTGGTGGAGGGGCAGGAAGTCTACCTGGACGCTTCCATCGGCATCAGCTATTACCCCAACGACGGCCTCGACGCGGACGCGCTCATCGGGGCGGCGAACTCCGCCATGACCATAGCCAAGGAATCGGGGGCCGGGTCTTTCCATATATTCACCCAATCCCTCAACGCGCGCATCTCCAAGCGCATGACCCTGGAAGGCCGCCTCCGAAAAGCGGTGGAGTCCCGCGCATTCGCCGTCTACTACCAGCCTCGGGTCGAGCTACCCTCGCGGCGCGTCGTCGGCATGGAAGCCCTGGTCCGCTGGATCGACGGCGAGACGGTGGTGCCGCCGAGCGACTTCATCCCCCTGGCCGAGGAGAACGGCCTCATCATACCTATCGGCGAGTGGGTGCTCGAGACGGCCCTGGCCGACTTAAAGCGCTGGCTCAGCCTCGACCCCGAGCTTTGGATGTCGGTGAACCTCTCCGGTAGGCAATTCAAGCTGCCCGACCTCGAGTCGCGCATCGTCTCCTATATCGAGCTCTCGGGCGTGCCGCCCGATCGCGTGGAGCTCGAGATTACCGAGAGCGTCGCGATGGAAGACGTCGGGCGCTCCACCGCGGTGATGACGGCTTTAAGCAAGCTCGGCGTCGGCTTCAGCCTGGACGATTTCGGCACCGGCTATTCGTCGCTCTATTACCTGAAGCGCCTTCCCCTGGACTGGCTCAAGATCGATCAATCCTTCGTCCGCGACATCCGGTCGGCCTCTGAGGGGCAGTCCAACGCCATCGCCGCGACCGTGATCGAGATGGCGCGTAGCCTTGGCATGGGAACCATCGCCGAAGGCTGCGAGACCGAGGAGCAACTGCGCTTCCTCATCGATCGGGGCTGCCAGTACGTGCAGGGCTACTACTTCTCTAAGCCGGTGCCGGCCGCGGAGTTCGAACGCTTCATCGGCGCGACCCTCGCGTGAACCCGAGCCTCTATCAGCCGCCGACGCCTCGCGGGCCTTTTCAGCTCTTAAGGCTCGCGCGCACCTCGAGCACCATGGAAGACGCCCGGAGGCTTGCGGCCGAAAGCCCTCGCGGCGCCGTGATAGCCGATGAGCAGACGGCCGGCCGCGGGCGCCTCGCGGGGCGCCGATGGCATAGCCCCCCGGGCCTAAGCCTGGCCGTCACCTTCTGGCTTCCCCTTTCTGACTTCGAAGGCGCGCCGCCGCCCCTGTTAGCCGGCTTGGCGCTCAGGCGGGCACTGCTCGCCTGGGCGGCGGCGCGGGGGCTCTCGTTCCCGGCCGGGCTACGGATCAAGTGGCCGAACGACCTCCTCGGCCGCGGCAAGCTCGCCGGCATACTCTGCGAGTCGGCCGGCCCGGCGGCGCTCGTCGGCGTCGGCGTGAACCTAAGCCAAACCGCGTTCGAGCCGTATTACCGCAGCCGGCCGAGCTCCGTGCTCCTAGAGACGGGAGCGGTGCCCGATAAGGATGAGCTCGTCGCGCTCTTAGCCGCCGAGTTCGAGGGCCTAGCCCAGATGCGCGGCGTATGGATAGTTGAGCTCAACGCCGCCTTGGCGTATCGGGGCGAGCGGGTGAGCTTTAAGCCAGGCCTGGGCGAGGACGACGCGGGCGAAACCTACTCGGGCGAGCTCGTGGGCGTCTCGCCGGAGGGCGCTCTCGTCCTCGCCGCCGAAGGCGGGGAGCGCCGCTTCTTCTCGGGGGAGCTGAGGCCTTCGGACGGCTCTTATTGACGACGGGCGCGGTACATAGTAAGGTTCTGTCGATATGCCCAGCACAGAAGACGATGACGCGTCCGGCGGCTTCGGCGGCCTTATTCAGAAATTTCTCGGCATCTTCGGCGGCTCCGACCCGGAATCGGAGAAGAAGCGCCTCGTCCGCCAAATCGGCAAAGATTTAAGCCGATCGCGCTACCGCTTCTATAAGCCAAAGACCTCGGAGGCCCTGCCCGGCATGGCCAGGCTCTTCTACGAGATCTATAAAGTCGTGGCGCCGGCCCAGGTCCTCATGACCAACGCCGCCCAGAGCGGGGTGCTCAAGTCCTTCGTCATCGAGACCTTCCTGTCCAAAGAGCAGCGCGCCATGTCGGAGCGCCTGACCGACGACTTCATCAAGCAGCGCGCGGCGACGGCGCCCCTGCGCGAGCTGCAGGAGGCGGTCAAGCAGGACATGCTCAACTTCTTCGCCGCTTTCGACGCCGAGAAGACCAATCAAATCGACCAAGCCTATTCAACTATCCTTGCCTTCGTAAATTTCATTAATTTCGACTACTTCTTCCTCCTTAAGAAGTTCGACTCGAACGTCATAGAGCGCAACTTCAGCTACGCGCCGAAGTTCGACGGCATATCCGGCGATTACATAGGCGACGACCTGCACGACTTCCTCGAAGTCTTCCTGGCCTTGAACCTGGACGCCGATTGGAAGCGCATCTTCACCGCCCTCAAGGACTACCGCAACATGGACGTCATCCAGGTCGAGTCCTGGACCAAGCTGGCGGCGGCCCTCAAGGACCTTAGGGGGAGCGGCGTCCTCGAGCAGATACTCAGGCACGTCAAGAAAGACCCCTACTTGACCATCGCGCCGCGGGTCGCCGGCGAGCGCATCGTCGAGACCTTCATCGACAAGCTCAAGAACCAGACGACCATGCTCATGCAGAAGCTCGTGCAGGAGCGGCGGAACGGCAAGATCGACGAGCTAGCCACCGCGGTCTTCGGCAGTTCGGTGGTCGTCCGCATGAGGAACTACACGGACAAGGCGAACGTCGCCTACGCCAAGAAGATGCTCGGGGGCTTTACCCAGACCCAGGCCTTGAACTACCTCAAAGCCTACCTCATCGACTTCTTTAAGAAGGACATACGCGAGCTGGTCGACATCCTCCTCATCAGGGGGCAGTGGTCCACTACGGTGCAGTCGCAGCAGCTGTCCGACGGCTACCACGCCCTCATCGAGGTCTCCGAGGCCATCCTGCAGTTCGACGAAGCCGTGGGCGACGACGGCGAGCTCGGCTCGCGGCTCCGCAACGCGCTCATGAAGAGCGACCGGGATAAAGAGCAGATCAAGTACCTGAGGCAGATCCTCAAGGACGTCAACGATAAGGCCTTGGCCTTGGTCAATAAGGCCGCGATCAACCTCATCGCCGTGGGTCGCCACATGAAGGCGATGATCGACGACCTGGCCAAGCCGCGGCATGAAATCATCACGAATTGGAAAGAAGTCGAAACCGCGGCGGGCAAGCCCATGCGCGAAACGCTTACCGAAGTGTATAAAAAAATATACTACATGGTGCAGCTCCTCCAGTATTTCGTCAAAGAAGATAAGGAATAGGCGGTGTTCGTATCGGTCGTATGCG
>CALKWG010000136.1 GCA_938004315.1 uncultured Spirochaetaceae bacterium | reverse complement strand
ATCGTATTCGGTGACTGGAGTTCAGACGTGTGCTCTTCCGATCTGTGCAGGCGCTCATGGCCAGCACCAGGTCGCGAACGCGGATGTCCTCGCGCACCGAGCCGCAGGTCCCCACGCGGATGAGCTTCTTGACGCCGTATTCGCGCAGGAGCTCGTTCACGTAGATCGAATGGGACGGCATGCCCATGCCGGTGCCCATGACCGATACGCGCTGACCCTTATACGTACCCGTGTATCCGAACATGTTCCTCACCGCGTTGAAGAGCTCGGCGCCCTCCAGGAAATTCTCGGCGATGAACTTGGCGCGTAACGGGTCGCCCGGCAAGAGGATGCCTTCGGCTATGGCCCCGACGGGGGCTTCGATATGGACGCTCATGTATATTCCTCCTCGTTGGTATTACGCTTCTATGAACGGCTTGCCGCAATGCTCGGCTATCGCCCGGCCGATCGCGGCCAGGGCCTCCCGGCGCTTGGCCGGGGCCGCATACATGGTCAGCCGGCGCTCTCCTCCCAGGACCAGCCTGAGGCTCGCGTAGCCGCGGGGTATGCCTAGCCGCAGGGCGGCGTAGGGGTCGCCGTCGGCGATCTCGGAGGCGTCGCCTATGAGCTCCACCGCGCCGAGCTCATTCAGGTCGACGGCCCAGCTCTTGGCGAATAGGAGGAGCCCGAAGCGCCTCCTAAGCTCGCCCTCGGGCGCGTCGAAGCGCCAGCGGTCCTCGGCGGCGGCGGCCAGCGCGATTAAGAGCGCGAACATGACGCTCAAGGCCGACCAGCCGCCGGTACGGCCGTTCAGGACCAGCACGAGCGCGAGCCCGAGGCCCAGGTACAGGGCCCTGACGGCCGGGGACAGGGAGAGCTCCAGGCGGCCCGGCCTGGGTCGCGATAGCCGCGGCAGGGCGTTGAAGGGGTTCATCGGGCGGCTCCTTCCGACGCCGCGGCCAGGGCCGACGGCAGCTCGGAGAGGAGCCTGATGGTCGGGAGCGCCTCGTCGGCGTGCCGGCCGTGATGGTCGATGAGTATCCCCAGGCCGCCGCGGGCGGCGAAGCCGCGGACGTAACGCGGTACGTCGTCGACGAAGGCGACCTCGGCCGGCGTCGCGCCGCAGTCGTCGCGTACCGCCGCGAGCACGCGGTCCACCGCCGAGGCGTGGGGCTTGCCGCGGAGGCCGTTGAATCGGATGTCGAAGACCTCGCGGAATCGTCCCGCCGCCCCTAGGTGCTCGAGGACTCGGTCGGCGTGCGAGGCCGGGGCGTTCGTGAAGATGTATTTAGGCAGCGCTATGCCGTCTAGGAGCGGGCCCAGGGTCGGATCGGGCTCGAGGCAGGCCTCCTCGCCCTCGGGATGGACGTAGTCGAAGTAGGCCTCGGCGTCCGAGAAGCCGTGCTCGGCCTCGAGCCACTCGTAGGTCGTGGCGTAGGCGGGCATGCGTTCGCGCCTGAGCGCCGCCGCCTCGTCGAAGGGCAGGCCTAGGTAGCGGGCGACGTATTCGTTCATGCGCCGCACGATCTCGGCTTCCATCGCGGCGCTGGCGGGGTACAGGGTATTATCCAGGTCTAGGAGCAGGGCTCTAATCATAGTCCTATTCATAGCATAGCTACGCCCGGCGGGGTAAGCCCGCCCTGGGGACCGAAGCGCGATCCGCGGCTGGGCGGGCTAGTCCGAGTCCTTGATAAAAGGCGCCGCGGCCGCCTCGAACTCGGCCATCCGCGCGCCCAGCGGCTCAAGTAACCGTAAGGCCGCCTCCAGGTCGCCGTCACGGCCGGCGGCCTCCAGCTCCTTGGCGGCGTCCCCCAGGGGCTTGGCGCTCAGGTTCCAAGCCGCGCCCTTGATCGAGTGCGCCGCCTCCCGCACGCTCTTGGCGTCCTGCGCCGTGATGGACGCCTCGATTTCGGCCAGCTGGGTCCTGGTCTTGGCGATGAAGCGCCCGAGTAGGTCTATGACCGTGGCGCGTTGGCCGAGGAAGGTGTCCACGAGCGCGTCGAAGTCCAAGGCCGCGACGGCGGGGCCGACAGGCTGGGGCGCGGATCCGGCGGCGGGCGCCTCGGGCGAGGGCGGCGGCGATGCGCGGCCCGTCCGGTCGTCGGCCGCGCGGGCGACCTTGGCTCCCCAGAAGGCCAGCATGTCCTCAAGGTCCTTGCGCTTGAAGGGCTTCACGAGCACGTCGTTCATGCCCGCCTCGATGCATTTATCGCGCTCGCCCTTGATGGCGCTCGCCGTGACGGCGATGATGGGCTTGGCGTAGCCTCGCGCCCGTAAGGCCTTGGCCGTCTCGTAGCCGTCCATGTTCGGCATAAAGAGGTCGGTGAGCACGAGGTCGAAGTCGGCCCCGTCGAAGGCGGCTAGGGCCTCGCGGCCGTCGGACGCCAGGCGCACGGCGCAGCCCAGCCGCTCGAGCTGGGTGCGGAAGAGCTCCTGGTTCACCTCGTGATCCTCGGCCAGGAGCACCGTGAGCCGGCGGCCGCCGGCGAGCGCCAGGGCAGGCGCCGCCCGGGCGGCGGGGCGCGCCGCCGCCGCGGGCTCGCCGTCCTCGGCGGCCTCCAGCTCCTCCGGCTCGTCGGCCGCCTCCAGCTCGTCCAGCTCCGCGGCCGGCAGGTCGACCTCGTCGCCCAGGGCCGAGCGCAGCACGTCGTACAGCTCGTCGGGATCGACCGGCTTGGCGGCGTAGCCGTTGAACCATTTTAGGAGCTTCATCTTGGCCTCGAGCCCGATGGCCCCTTCGGGCGCCAGGAGCACGAGCCTGGCGCCGTTGATGCGCTTGTCCGCCGTGATCTCCGCGGCCAGGCGCCAGCCGTCCATGCCCGGCATATTCTGGTCGATGAGGCAGGCCGCGTAGGGCTTGCCGGCCTCGGCGGCGCGCGCGAGCGTAGCCAAGGCCTCGTCGCCCGAGGCGGCTCCGTCGGCCAGGAGACCGAAGCCCGAGAGGAGGCGCAGGCTGTATTCAAGGGCCAGCGGGTGGTCGTCCACGACCAGCACGCGGGCCGGCCAGGGTAGGATGCGCTCGTGCGGAGGCAGGCTGTAGTCCGCAGGCTTGAGCGGAATCTTGAAGGCGAAGACCGAGCCCCGGCCCTCGTTGGGTTCGTACCAGATCTCGCCGCCCATGAGCCCCACGAGGAAGCGCGAGATGGCCAGGCCAAGGCCCGTGCCGCCTTGGGCCATGACCCCCGCGGCCCCCTGGGTGAAGGGCGTGAAAAGCCTGGCCCGAAGCTCGTCGCTCACGCCCTGCCCCGAGTCGCATAGCCTGAGCCCGAGAAGGGGGCCGTCGTCGCCCCGGGATAGCCTGGCTTCCACGACGATCTCGCCCGAGCGGGTGAACTTCACGGCGTTCTTAAAGAGGTTCACTACGATCTGCCGTAGGCGCCCCGGATCGCCGCGTACGACGCGCGGCAGGGCTTCGTCTACGTCGACGATGACCTCCAGGCCCTTCTTGTGCGCGTCCAGGATGATGAGCTCCACGGCCTGGCGCAGTATGTCGCGCAGGTCGAAATCCGAGGTTTCCAGGTCCAGCTTGCCCGCCTCGATCTTGGAGAAGTCGAGCACGTCGTTGATGAGCCCTAAGAGCACGTCGGCCGAGAAGCGCACGGTGCGTATATAGTCCTGCTGCTCCTTGTCCAGGGCCGTGTCTTCCAGGAGCTCGGTCATGCCCAGGATGGTCTGTATGGGCGTGCGTATCTCGTGGCTCATGTTGGCCAGGAACTGGCTCTTGGTGATGGTCGCCTTCTCGGCTTCCTCCTTGGCGGACACCAGGTCGTTCTCGCGCAGCTTCTGGGCGCTGACGTCCTGGAAGGCGCACCAGAGCCAGCGGGCCGGCCTATCCTGCCCCGGCGTCTCGATGGCGCAGAGCGCGGTCCTGAGCCAGATGCGCTCGCCCGAGGCGCTCCGCACGCTCGACTCGAGCTGCGCTTCCTTGAGCCTGCCGAGCGTGACCTCGGTCACGTAGTAGGGGTAGGGGAAGGAATCGCGCGCCTGCAGCCAATCGAAGAGCGGCATGGACAGGCGCTCGGGGACGAAGCCGGCGAGCCGTACGAAGAGCTCCTCGAAGGCCTCGTTCCAGAGGGCCGCCACGCCGAGCTCGTTGAGTATGATCTCCGGCTGCCTGGCCTGTTGGAACGCCGCCTCGAAGATGCGGTCGGGGAGGGTCACGGGCCGAGCCTAGAAGTTCGCCTTGAGGATCTCGAGGGTCTTCATGAGTATCTGCTCCGGCTTCAGGGGCTTCACGAGGTAGCTCTTCACGCCCGCCTTGAAGGCCTTGACCACCGCCTCCCGCTGCGTTACCGCCGAGAGCACGATGATGGGCATCTCGAGGTCCATCGCATGCAGCTCGCGCAGGACGCCGAAGCCGTCCAGCTCGGGCATGCGTAGGTCCAGGAACACGAGGTCGAAGACCCGGCTACGCACCGCGTCCAGGAAGGCCCGCCCGTTGGGGAAGCAGCTGACGCGGGCGTTTATGGAGCCGAAGGTGGTCTTTAAGAGCTCCTGGATGACGAAGTCGTCGTCTACGGCCGCGATATCCAGGCCCTTGCCCAGCTCCTTGGCCTGCTCGGGGCTGATGGCGACGGGGTGGCGCTCGGTATCGAAGTTCAAGGTCAGGGTCTCCGCCCCACCCTCGGACTTCTGCGGCGTGAGTATGCGGTCGGTGATGATGGAGGCCTTGTCCTCCGGCGCGTCGGCCGCGAGCGCGGCGTCGGCCACGAGGCCGTCGAGCGCCAGGTCCAGGGACGAGACGGCCTCCAGCTCCGAGAATTCGGCGCGCCCGGCTATGAACTCCCGTAGGAAGCTCGATCGTGATAAAATCTTTATATGTTTCGGCTTTGCGCCCGAATCGATGATCGTAGAGAGCAGGGCCTCCAAGTTCGGCCCGTCCACGAAGGACAGCTCTAAGTCCGCGAGCATGAGGAGTATCCGCGGCTTCCGTATGCCGTAGAGGTCGAGGAGCTCGCGGATCTTGAAGCGCAGGAGGTCGACCTTCTCGCGGTTGATGCCGCGCGCCAGCTCGATGAACACGATGTTGTCGTTGACGTGCGCCTCGAGTATGCAAGGCGTCGAGTCCAACTCGACGCGGAGCCCGGTAAGCTCCGACAGGGTCTGGAAGAACGCGTCCATCTTGATGGGCTTCATGAAGACCTTGCGTATATTGAAGCGTACGAGCTCCAGGAGCCTGTTCTTATCGATCTTTTGGGCCGTGAGTATCACCGGCACGGCGGCGAGGTTCGGATTCCTGGCCTTCTCCTCGAGCACCTCGGTGCAGCTCTTGCGGCTCAGGTGGTAGTCCATGACGATGAGGTCGGGCGGGTCGTTGCGCATCTTGGCCAAGCCGTCCAGGCCGTTGATGGCGACGGCGACCTCGAGCCCGGCCCGGCCGAGGCGATTCGCTAGGTAGCCGCGGAACAGCTCCGATTCGTCCACGATGAGCACGCGCTTCTTAGCCATGGTTCACTCCTCGTTGAGCAGGGTCAAAGGTTGGCCGGTCGCGTCCAGGGCGTCGCGGTAGAGGCTGCCTTCGGGGTCCACCTTGTTGCGCTCGCGCACCGCGACCGCGGTCGGCAGATGGACGAACTCGCCGTTGACCATGCCGATAAGGAGGCGGGTTTTGCCCGCCATCGCGGCGTGCGCGGCGTTGGTGCCTAGGCGCTCGCAGTAGACCGAATCGGTCGGGCAGGCCGGCGCGCTCCGTATCATGTAGCTCGGGTCTATGTATTTTAGGTTGACTTCAAGGCCGGCGGCCTTGAAATAGTCCTGGATAGCGTCTTTAAGGAAGGCGCCTATATCGGCCAGGCGGCGGTTGCCCGACGCGTCCGCGCCGCCCCGCGCCTCCATGAGCTCCTGGCCGGCGCCCTCCGCCACCACGATGACGGCATGCTTGCGCCGCTCTAGGCGCTTACTCAGCTGGCAGAGGAGCCCCGCCGGCCCGTGTAGGTGGAAGGGGACCTCGGGAATGAGCACGAAATTGGCCTCGTGGGTGGCCAGAGCGGTGTGCACCGCTATGAAACCCGAATCGCGGCCCATGAGCTTCACGAGTCCGACGCCGTTGATGGACGAATGAGCCTCGGCGTGGGCGGCGCTGACGGCCTCGGCGGCTTTCTCTACGGCCGTCTCGAAGCCGAAGGAGCGGTCGATGTAGAGGAGGTCGTTGTCTATAGTCTTGGGAATGCCGACTACGGCCACCTTGAGGCGTCGCTTCTCAAGCTCGTCGGCGATGGCCATGGAGCCCTTCTGCGTGCCGTCGCCGCCTATCGTGAAGAGCATGTTCAGGTTGAGCCGCTCTATGGCGTCGACGATGTCCTGGGTCCGTTCGCCCCCGCCGCGGGAGCTTCCGAGTATCGTGCCGCCTATCTTGTGCACGTCGTCCACCACGTCGGGGTCGAGCTCCTTGATGGGCAGCGCGTACTCCGGCAGGAAACCTTTATAGCCGTATCGTATACCCGCGATGCGGCGTACGCCGTAGCGGTTCCAGAGGCAGCGCACGATGGCCCTGGTCACGTCGTTCAGGCCCGGGCAGAGGCCCCCGCAGGTGACCACGCCGGCCCGCACGTGGGCCGGATTGAAATAGAGCGCCTCGCGCGGCCCCGCCTTCTCGAGTTCGAGCGGAGGCGTCTCGCGGCCGCCGACGAGGCCGCCGGTCCTGACTTTTTCCTCGTCGGATACGTAGTTGGCCCTCCCGTCGCCCCGCGTCTTAGAAAGCGTCAGCGGCGAGGCGATCGAGCGCGGACCGAGCTCGGCTATGGAGAAATTTTCGTTTTGATGCATGCAAACCCCTGCTAAGCGCACGTATACTTATGCCGTAATCGTTGTGCGAGCCTCGTAGCGAGTATAGGTAAAAAACTCTCCCGCTGCAAATTTCATGAAGCCTATGGAAATTTACAAATTTGTATGTTATTTTTGTCGAATATTGAAATAAAGTCGGAATTCTCGCGACCCAGAACGTCCTGCCGCCATCGGCCTTGCAATGCCGATATACGATATGGGGGCTTTATGAAATCCTTACGCTTCGCCTTGGCTTGTTTCCTCGTAGCATGCGGCGCTTGGTCCTTGGGAGCCCAGGATAGCGCCGGTTCGTCCGCCGCCGGTCCCGCGGGGGGAACGGGTTCCGAGGCTCAGGCCCCGGCGGAGGCCTCTACGGCTAAGCCCGGAGCCTACGGCCCGGTGAAGGGGCTTGAAAACTGGTCGAGCGTGGTGGATCTGAAATCGTATAAGCCCGGTACCTACAACATCGTCGTGAGGGCCCGCGACGCCGCCGGCAATGAATCCTTCTCCGGCCCGTTCAATATAGCCGTCGATCCGGCCTCCGACTTGCCGCGCGCCCGCATAGCCCACCCGACGCCGCTGCTGCGCGTAGGCGCGGACCTGAACGTCGTCGGCACGGCTGTCGATGACGACGGCATCGCCTATGTGGAGCTTCGCGTCGACGGCGGCGAATGGCGGCGCGCGGAGGGCGGAGAATACTGGTCATATTATTTGGACACTAAAACCCTCTCCGACGGCCCGCGTTCGCTTGAAGTTCGGGCCGTCGATATCAACGGCTTGGCCGGTCCGGCCGACGCCGTTCGCTTCAACCTGGATAGGACGAAGCCCGCGGCCGAGATCGCCGATCCCGGCTTCGGCGCCTTGGTTTCCGGGCGCTTCGCGGTCAACGGGACGGTGAGCGACGCCAACGGCTTATCGAGCCTGAGCTATTCGCTCGACGACGGCGCTAGCTGGAAGGCGCTACGCTTGAAGCTGAATAAGGCTAAGACTCAGGCGAGCTTCTCTATCCCGGTCGATACGCGGAAGATGGAGGACGGGCCGGCCGTGCTCTGGCTCAAGGGACGCGACGGGGTCGGCTCCGAAGGCGTATCGGTCTTCCTCTTCTTCGTCGATAACGCGAGGCCCGAGCTGGAGCTCTACGCCCCCGCGGCCGCCGCCGCCGTGAACGGCCGCTTCGTCGTGACGGGGCGGGCCTCCGACGCCGTGGGCCTGGCCTCCCTGCTTTGGACCTTGGGCAAGGAGAGCGGCGAAATCGCCCTCGTGCCGGGGAACCCCTACTTTACCGTCGAGCTCGACGCGGCCGCCGCCGGGAACCGCGCGGTTCTTAAGCTGAGCGCCCGCGACAAGGCCGGTAACCTAAGCTCGCTCGAGAGGTCGTGGGCCGTCGACCAGCGGGCGGACCTGCCGCTCGTGGTACTGTCGCGTCCGGCGCGCGGAGCGGAGCTCGAGCTTCCCTTTTCGATCGCCGGTTCGGTCATCGACGACGACGGCGCGGCGGCCGTCGAGTGGCGCATCGACTCGGGCCCGGCCTCCCGGGTCGATACCGACGGCGCCTTCGCCCTGAGCGTCGACGGCGCCGCTCCCGGCAGGCGCAGCCTTTTCGTACGCGGCGTCGACGTCTACGGGGCGGTCGGTCCTTGGGCGGAGTACCCGATTACGGTCCGCGGGGCCGCGCCGCGCCTGCGGATTGACTCGATGCAAGATCGGACGGGAGCGCGGCCCTTCGCGCCGGGCGCAGGACTCGATATCCTGGACGGCAAGGCGGGACTAAGCCTTTCCTTCGAGGCAGCGAACGGCCTGGCCGAGTTAAGCTATACGGTTAACGGGCTGCCGGCCGCGCCGCTTAAGCCCGCCCGCGGCGCGCTTTCAGGCGCCGTGAGCCTTCCCTTGCCGGCCTCGATGCCCTTCGGCATCCTGCGCATAGCCGTCCGGGCGACGGATCTGGCGGGGCGGGTAGGCGAGATAAAGACCCTGGTCTATGCGACCAACTTCGCCTCTATCGGCGGGCCGGCGCGTATCGATTTCGGCCTCGGCGACGACGAGGGCCGGGCGGGCGACGCGCCGCTACGCCTACCCGTAGGCGAACGCTTGGTCGGCCGTTTCATTACGCCCTTCGACGCCGATACCTTAACTTCCGTGTCGCTCGAGAGCCCTTCGGATCTGGTCGCCGTACGCCTCGAAGGGGGGCGCCCGGTCATAGAGGCCGTCGCGCCCGGCTTAGCCGAGGGCGTCGCGCTCAAAGGCCTGAGCTCCCGCGGCCATAGCGTCCTAGCCGGCCCGTTCGCCATAGCCACCGATTCTGAAGCGCCCGAGCTACGTATCCTCTCGCCGGCCTTCGGCTCCTGGCGCGCCGGAGCCTTCGAGCTCGCCCTCGGCGTGAGCGACCCCGGCGGCCTCGCGCGCGTCGAGTACCGCGTAGCAGGCGGCGAGTGGACCGCGCCGTCCGTGGCGGGCGGACGCTGTCTCGCGACCGTCGATTCGCCGGCGGCGGACGGCCCCCTCGTCATAGAGGCGCGCGCTATCGACCGCGCCGGCAACGAGGCGCGCGCCGTCACGGCGGCGGAGCTCGATCGCCAGGCCCCCGTCGCCCGACGCATCCTCCCCGAAGACGGCGCGCCATCGGCCGGCCGGCGGCTCTACGTGGTCGAGATCGACGAGGCCCCATGGCGCCTGGAGGCCGTGGAGCTCTTGCGCGACGGCCGGCTTGAAGCCGTGGCTCCGGCCCGACGGCTAGCCTTCCTCGCCGACGGGGAAGGCGATTTAGCCCTGCGCGTACGCGACAAGGCGGGCAACGAGACGACGCTCGACCTGCGATCCGGCCTTGAGCTCGCTTCGGAGGCCCCTCTCGCCTCGCCGGCGGCCGATGACAAGGCGGGCCCCGTCATAAGCGCCTTAGGCTCGACGACCGTCGGCCTCGCCGAAGGTTTCATCGTCGTGCGGGTCGAGGATCCCTCGGGCGTCGCCTCCTTATCGATCGGCCCATCCGGAGGCGGGCCGGAGCTTCCCGTCGAGCTCCCGGCGACCGGCCTCCGCTCCGTCGAGGTCGCCATACCCTACGCCTTCCCACCCAAGGCCGGCCAGCTGAGCCTGAGGCTCTCGGCCGTCGACGGCGGCGGGCGGCGCAGCCAGCTCGGCTTAAGCCTCCGCCTTGACCAGGCTGCCGACCAGCCCAGGCTTCGCGCCCTATCCCCGTCCGCCGGAGAGCGGCGAACGCCGGGTCAAGACCTTATTGCCTATCTCGACGACAATGAGAGACCCGGCTCGGTGAGCGCCACGCTCGGCGCGCAGAGCCGCGAGCTCGAAGGCTCGGACGCCCTCTTTAGGCTCGCCCTCGACGGCCTCGCCCAGCCGGGCCAACTGAACCTGAGCCTCGTCGGAGCCGACTCGAGGGGCAACGCCTCCCCGCGGCTCGGCCATGCTCTCCGAGAGCTCGGCCCCGCGCCGCTCATCCGCCTCGCCGAGTTCGCGCCGGGTAAGGGCTCCCCCGAAGCCTTCGGGCGCGCCATGAGCCTGGTCGTCGACGCCGGGAGCTCCATCCGGGGCGCCTTGCGCGCGCCTAACGGCCCGGGCTCGCTCGAGTACCGCCTGGCCGGCGGGGCTTGGACCCGCGTCGCCCCCGCCGCCAAGCCCGACGCCGAGGCGTGGTACGAGTTCGCCCTTCCCCTGCCGGTCTCGTTGCCCTACGGCCGCGTCGAGCTGGAGTTTAGGGCCCAAGACGCCGCCGGCCTATCCTCGTCGTGGCGGGGGACTTTCTATCGAATCGCCGCCGGCGCGGCCGAAGACGCGGAGGGCTTCTATTTCTTCGGTCCGGGGCAGGGCGAGCCGGCCTTGCTAGCGCCTGGGGAATCATTGGGCTTTCGCTGGAACGGCGAGGAGCTGGCCGAGCTCAGGCTCGAGCCGTCCTGGCCCGGCCTCCGAGCGGAGGAGGATCGAGGCGTCGGCCGCCTTACGGCCGTCGCCGAAGGCCTTTCGCCCGAGCTCAGGCTCGTCGCGCGCACGGTACGGGGCGACGAAATCCGATCGGAGCCTTTCAGCGTGACCGTGGACGCCTCGGCTCCGGAGCTCAGCATCGAAGAGCCCGGCCCCGGCGCGTGGCTAGCCGCGGCCGAGACGCGCGTTCAAGCGCTGGCCCGAGACGCCAACGGCATCGCCGAGGCTTCGTGGTCCTTGGACGGCGGCGGCTCTTGGACGTCCGTCCCCTTAGGCCCCGCCGCGGCGGGCGAGCGCGCGTCGCTCGAGCTGGATTTTTTAGCGGCCTCGCCGGAGGGCGACGGCCCCAGGCTCCTCCTACTCCGCGTCGTCGATCGCGCCGGGCGCGAGTCGGTCGCCGCGAGGGCCTTCGTCATAGACCGCGCGCCTCCGTCGTTCACGCTCCACGCGCCCGCCTTAGGCGAGCCGGTGAACGGAACCGTCACCATGAGCGGCTTCGTGGAGGACTCAGGCGCGCTCGATCGCGCCGAATATTCCCTGGACGGCCGATCGTGGTCGCCGATGGACTTCATCCCCGCGGGTTACGGCGAGGCCGTAGACCTTAAGGCGCGCGGAACCCAACCGTCGGAGGCCGCCGAGCAGGCGAAGGCGCTTCGCTACGCCTTCTGGGCCCTGGTCGACTTAGGCGCGGCGGCGGAGCCCGAGCGCCTGGCTTTCCGCGCCGTCGACCGCGCCGGGAACGCCGGCGTCTACCGCCCCCTCGATCCCTCGGCGCCGGCGTTCGCGCTCGACCTCGAGGCCGACGAGCCGACGGTCAACGTGCAGATACCCTTCGCCGACGAAGTGCAGCGCGCCGACTTCGTCGTATCGGGCATGGCCTTCGACGACGACGGCATAGCCGAGCTGTACTGGCGGCTTGACGGCGGCGAATGGTCGCGCATCGAGGGGAGCGATTCGTTCTCCCTGCCCTTCGCCCTCGCCGATTTAGACGATAACGATCATGAATTCGAGATCTACGCCGTAGACTTGAACGGCCTGCGCGGTAAGAGCGCGACGCGAGGCTTCAGGGTAAGCCGCGAGGAGCCGGTAGGCGCCCTCGCCGAGCCGGAGGTCGGCAAGACCGTGCGCGGGCTCGTCAGCCTTCGCGGGCGCGCCTCCGACGCGAACGGCGTCGCCGAGGTCTGGGTCTCGGTTGATAACGGCGTGAGCTACGGCTTGGCCGAGGGGCGGGAGGCCTGGAGCTACGCGGTCGACACGACGGCCTTACCCGACGGCGTCCATAGCGTCTACCTGCGGCTCGTCGACGCCTACGGCACGACGGGCTTCGCCGCGGGCCTCCTCGCGGTGGATAACGCGCCGCCGACGCTCGAGCTCGGCGGCCCCGACGACGGCCGGGAGTTCAGCTCCGAGCTCGTCTTCGGCGGCCGCGTCGCCGACGCGGTCGGCTTGGCCGGCCTTCGCTATACGCTGATGCGCTTGGGCGCGGCGGGTCCCGAGCGGGCCGGGCCGATAGACGGCGCCGGCGTGTTTACGGCGAACGTAGACCTGCGCGGCCTGGAGCCAGGCTGGTATAACCTGCGGGTCGAGGCCCGCGACGCGGCGGATAACGCCGCCTTCGAGACGCGCAACGTGCTCGTCCGCTCGAACGAGCTCATAGAACGCGTATCGATCTATTTCCCCATGCCCGGCGAGCGGGTCGGGTCGCGCTTCGCCGTCTCGGGACGCATCGAATCGCCCGCGCCGCCGTCCTCGGCTTCGGTCTACGTAGGCGGAACCTTATTGGGGGAGGCGAAGGTCGACGAGCGAGGTTGGTTCAGCCTGGCCGTCGGGCCGGGCTCCGTCCCCGCCGGCGAGTTCGAGCTTTCCGTTCAGGCGCTTACGCCGGCCGGCGCCCGGCTACGCTCGGAGGCCCGCGGGCTCGCGTACGAAGAGGGCGCGTGGCTTACCATAGACTCCCATCCGGCCGGCGCCATGGTGAACGGCCGACCGTATCTGGAGGGTTCGGTCGCCTGGTATACCGAGCCTGCGGAGCGCGCCGACAAGGCGGCCTGGGCCGCCTATCAAGAGACGCTCAAATCCAGGCGGCTCGTCGGCGTCGACCTGAGCCGCGACAACGGCCGTAGCTTCGAGCCGGCCCAGCTCCTCCGGGCGCGAGGCCCCGGCGGCCCGGGAGAGGCTATGGCCCGCTTCCGGTATCGCCTAGAGACCCAGGAGTACCCCGACGGGGAGCTCAGGCTCATAGCCCGGGCGCGTTTCGCCGACGGAAGCTCGACGCAGGCTAAGATCATACTTATCGTCGACTCGACGCCGCCCGATGTACGCATCGCGCGGCCGGCCGAGAACGGCCGCTTCAACGACGCCCTGCTCGTGGAGGGCACCGCTTCGGACGCGTTCGCCCTCGAGAGCGTAGAGCTGGCCCTACGAAGCGGCGACAAGGCGCGCTACGAGGTCCCCGGCTTCATCCAGGGCTCGTACCTCGACCTGCATATGCTCGGCGCGACGCGCTTCGAGACGGGCATGGGGCTCTCGTTCTTCGACGACAACGTAAAGCTGCAACTGAACGTCGGCGCGGGTTTCGACGCCCAGCCGAGCTGGGACAATCTCTTCGGCATCGCCGGCCCCGCAACGCCGGCGGCCGAGCTTTCGCGTTTCGGCGGCTACGTTTTGGGCTTCAAGCTCCTGGCGAACCTGGCCTACCTGCCCTTCGGCTATTTCTTCGGCCCGGACTGGGACTTCTTCTCCATGTCTTTCGCCATGGGCGCGTCGTTTACGTATTTCTCAGGCTCGAACGAGCTCGGATCGATGTTCTCGCCGGCCGATGGTAAATATATGGTGCTCTCGGCGGTGGTCGGGCAATGGGAGTTCGCAAAATTCAGCTTCGATAGCTCGTTCTTGAAATCGGCCGGCCTCTATCTGGAAGGAGGGCTCGTGTTTATACCCTCCGAGGCTTCGACCTCGCTGGATGAATTCATCCGGCCGAACCTGGCCTTGGGTTTACGGATCGGACTTTTTTAGGGGCTAACGGCGGCGTACGACCCCTCGTCGCCGCCGCGCGAGTAGCACGGGGCTTTGATTTCACGGCGATTTCAGCCTATGCTTGACGAGCCAAGGAGGCGCGATGCCCAAAGAGGCGCATATACTCGTCGCGATACATGACCAAGAATACGCCCAGCCGGTATCCGCCGCCCTCCGCGAGCGGGGCTTCGCCGTCACGATAGCCTCGGACCTCCGCTCGGTCGACGAGGCCATGGCCGGCGTGCAGGCGGTGGTCCTGGATACCGAATTCGCCGGCGGCGCCTTGGCCGACTGGCTATCGCTGTGGCCGGTGCCCGCGGTCGTGGTCGCCGACCCCGATCTAGCCCCGGCTAAGATAGCGGAGATCACCGCCGACGAATCGTCGTCCTTCGTACCGCGCGACGCGCACGGGCGCTGGGTCGATTTTATCCCGATATTGGCGCGTAAGGCCTTGGCCGTGCGCGAGAGCATCGACCGACAGAACAGCAACATCATCCGCGCCGAAAGCAGCTACATGAACCTCCTCAGAGTCGTTCCCGACGTGGTCTACGTGCTGGACGGGGACGGATACTTCATCTACTTGAACGACGCCATCGAGCAGCTGGGTTGGAAGCCGGCCGAGCTCCTGGGCAAGCACTTCGCCGAGATCGTCCATCCCGACGACCTGCCCGAGGTCGGGCGTAGCCTAGTCCTCAATAAGCTGCAGGGCAGCTGCACCGGCGACGAGGCCGCGCCTAAGCTCTTCGACGAGCGGCGCTCGGGTAGGCGCATGACCCGGGGGCTGGAGGTGCGGCTGCGCCATAAGAGCTACGACGAATGGACGCGCACCAAGGTGGATGCCTGGGGCGAGGTCGCCTGCATGGGCGTGAACCTACCTGAGTTCCAAGGCCAGGGTACGGGCACGGTCGGCATCATCAGGGATATCAGCGAGCGCCGCCTACGCGAGCTCCGCGTAAAGGAAGAGCTCGAGTCCAAGACCCTCCTCATCAAAGAGATCCATCATCGGGTAAAGAACAACCTGCAGGTCGTCTCCAGCATCCTCAGCCTAGAGGGCTCCTGCGTCTCCGACGACGAGGCGCGCCAGGTCTTCACCGACTGCCAGACCCAAGTGCATTCCATGGCCCTCGTCCACGAACAGATATATCGCGGGACTTCGCTCGAGGACGTCGACGCGGCCGCGTACCTCGAGCGCCTAGCCGCGTACCTGGACAGCGTCCATGACGGCATGGATCGCGGCGTCGAGATCAAGGTCGAGGCCGCCCCGCTCGCTATGCCCCTCGATAAAGCCATACCCCTATCCATAATCGTCACGGAGCTGGTGTCGAACGCGTTCAAGCACGCCTTCCCCGGCGGAAGGTCGGGCTCTATCGTCATCGGGCTGACGAGCGAAGAAGGGTTCTACGAACTGTCGGTCCGCGACGACGGCGTCGGCGCGGAGCTCGGCGAGGCCTGCTCGGCGCGTGACGGCTTAGGCGTGGAGCTCATCGACGCCTTGGCCCAACAGCTGTCGGGCCAGGTCAGCCGACGCGTCGAAGGCGGCACGATCGTCGCCCTGCGCTTCCCCTCGTAGCCCGCGGCCCGGCTCGGGCTAGGGCCGCCTCGCGGCCTCGAGCGCCTTCAGGTCGTCCATGAGGAGCCTCTCCCCCGGCGCTATCGCCAAGCCCTCGCTTAAGATGCGCGATGCTTCGTCATAGCGCCTGGCGTTGAAGGCCGCGGCGAAGCGGTTGTGCGTGTCGGCTACCCAGTTCGACTTATAGCCGGCTTCCAGGCGGACGAGCCCGGCCAGGCCCGGGTGGACCGCCAGGGCCCCGGCGGCGTAGCGCCAGCCGGCCAGCCAGCCGCCCGAGCGCCTGGCTGCGTCGGCGGCGCGTTCGTGAATGGCGACGACGAACTCGTCGTATTCGCCGGCGCTCAAGAGCCCCTCGGCGCGCGCCGAGGCGACCTCCGCCAGGGCGGACTTCGGATCGACGGCCGCCGAGGCGTTCACCTCGTCGGCGAGCACCGCCAGGCGCGCCTGGCTGAGGAGCGAGGGTAAATCTCCCGCCGGGCCGTAGCGGCCTATGAAGCGCTCGATGAAGTCGCGGGCCTCGGCGAAGCGGCGGCCGTTCAGGAGCTGGGCCGCCGCGTTATGGGCCCGGTCGGCCAGGTAGGAGAGGGAGAGCGCGTCGTCCATATAGGCGTGCGCGTCTAGGGCCAAGCGTAGGGCCGCCGCCTGATCGCCGCGCCGCTCGGCCAAGGTGGCGCGATTCAAGGCTATGAGCCCGACCAAATGGCGGTCGCTTACCGCCTCGCGGCGGGCGTAGTCGCTCGGGGGGACGTAGGCGTAGCCGGTGATGCGCCCGAAGCTATCGAGGAATTCTTTCTTGCTGCCGGGATCGAAGCCGTGCTTGTTGGTCGTCTCGACGTCGACGAGGCGGCCGTCGGCCAGGCGCAAAGCGACGAAGGAATGATCCTTGGTCGTGATGCCGAAGGCCTCGAGCCCGGCCGCCTGGGCTAGAATCAGATAGACCACCGACGACGAGACGCAGTTGTAGCGGCCGTCGAGTAGGGCCTGGTCCAGGCTCGTCGTGAGCTCCTCGTAGCGCCTGAAGAAGCGGCGATGCGCCAGCTCGAGGATAGCTTCGCCCAGGGCGTAGCTGTCGGGAGCCTCGCCTCGGATCGCCGCCCGGCGCTCGGACTCGGCGGCTAGGCCGCGCGCCTCGGCCAGGGCGGGCTCCAGGGCCTTGACGGAGGCGTCGGCCCGCTCCGGACGGGTTCCCGAGAAAAAGAGCGCCGCATCGACGAGGCTACGCGAGGGGAGCGCGAGCGCCGCCGCGCTGGGTTCCATGCTCTCGTCGGCTAGCCGCACGGCCTGAGCCTGGGCGCCCGGCTGGGCGAGTCCGAGGAGCGCCGCCATGGCGGCTATATGTATACCCTTCATAACGACTCCCTTGCGAATAGCGTCGGCTCAGGCTAGTATGCAAGCCGAACG
>CALKWG010000135.1 GCA_938004315.1 uncultured Spirochaetaceae bacterium | reverse complement strand
GCCAAACTGAGCGCCCTCCTACAGAAGCTGGACGCCGAACGGCCACAGGCTATTAAGCAAGGCGAGCTCTGCGCCATCAAGATACACTTCGGCGAATTAGGGAACGACGGGTACCTGAGCCCCGTACATGCCCGCGTGGCCGCTGACTACGTCAAGTCCAAAGGCGCCAAGCCCTTCTACGCCGATACCAATACCCTGTATTCAGGCTCCCGAGCCAACGCCGTGGACCACCTGAACGTCGCCGTCGCGCACGGCTTCGTGCCGGAGGTGGCCGGTGCCCCCGTGTTGATAGCTGACGGCTTGAAGAGCGGAGACTGGCGGGAAGTGGCCCTGCCCGCCTCCTGTACGCGCTTCAAGGCCGCCAAGATCGCGAGCGCCTTCGTGGACGCCGACAGCATGCTCGTCCTCTCGCACTTTAAGGGTCACGAGATGGCCGGCTTCGGCGGCGCCGTCAAGAACCTGGCCATGGGCTGCGCGCCCTACCTGGGTAAGCGCGAGCAGCACTCGGTCAAGCTCGTCGTCAAGGCCGACAAGTGCGTCGCCTGCGGCGGCTGCGCCGAAGTCTGCCCCGTGGGCGCCGCCTCCCTGCCCGAGCGCGCCGCCGGCGGGCCGGCCCCCAAGGCGAGCATCGACCCGGCGCTCTGCATAGGCTGCGGCGAATGCCTGTCCTTCTGTCCGCCCAAGGCCATACGCATGGACTGGGAGGTGGCTTTACCTGAGTTCACCGAGAAGATGACCGAATACGCCTTAGGCGCCGTCCTGGGCAAGGAAGGCAAGATCCTCTATATCAACGCCGTCAAGGACGTGGTGCCCATTTGCGACTGCGTCCCCTGGTCGGACGCCCCCGTGGTGCCTGACCTAGGCTACCTGGCCTCGTTCGACCCCGTGGCCTTGGACCAGGCCTGCCTAGACCTCGTCACCGCCGCCCCCGTGCGCCCCGGCTCGTCCCTCGACGGCAAGGCCGGCCCCGGCGACGACAAGTTCAAGGCCCTGCACCCGAACACCGTGGGCGAGCTACAGCTCTCCTACGGCGAGCGCATAGGACTGGGCTCCAGGGCGTACGAGCTTATAAAACTATAAAGCCGCGGAGTTCTCCCCGCGGCTTAGGCCCGGCGGACGCCTGCCGCCCGCCGGAACGTAACGCCCCCGCCTTGAGCGCGGGGGCGGATTTAATCCTTAACGACCATCACCTTGCGGATCTCGTCGATGCCGGGCGCCACGATGCGTATGAAGTAGATGCCGCGCGCCACCGCGTTCCCCGCGCGGTTCCGCCCGTCCCAGTTCACCGTGTAGTCGCCCGGATTCTGCCTACCGCGCTGCAGCACCTGCACCACGTCGCCGTCGAGCGTGAACACCGTTATCGTCACCTGTCCCGCGCTCGAAAGGATGTAGTTGAGCCGCGTCCGCTCGCCCTTCGTCGGGTCGATCACGTTGTTGAGTATCGTCACCCCGCTCCGCTGCGTAAGGAGCTCCCGTATGCTGAACCCGAAGGGTCGCACGCGGCGGTACCAGTCGGGGGGGATAGGTGCTCCGGGGGGTATGTCGAGGCGGCCGGCATACAGATCGGCTGGGACGGGGGCGGCGAGCCGATACCAGAATTCTACGACGGCGCGATCGAAGACTTTCGGGTCGGTCGCGAGGAAATTGTTGTTCCAAAGGCTGGCGCTTGGTCCCGCGCTAGCGGTGTTCACCGCTGCGCCGGTATTGGGGCTAGCGGCAAGGCCGGAATAATCGGTCTCGTCATAAGGCGGGAGCCAGATACCGGGCGCTAGGCTTCGCAAAGCCTGTGCGACATTCGCGTCATAGACGATAGCCGGTGTCCCGAGGACGGGATCGTATAACCGCGACTGTATCAAGAAATCCTGGTCACGTAGCCATTGAGTGCCGTCGAAGGCCCTGATAAGTCCGACCGTCTGGCTCGCGACCTCGCTTGGACTAAGCGCTTCGAAATCGAGGATATCCCCCGGATTGTATCCTCCGTCCCTCGCCCATATCGGCCAGGCGAACCATGAATCTGGATATAAGGCTGATTCCGGCACTGAGATCAGAAGATCTGAGATGCGATGGGTATTTCTCGAGCCTCGACCGAGTTCAAAATCTGGTCGTATCGCTGACATTGTATAGTCTAAATTGGGATCTCCCACATATCCAATTAAGGGGGGGTAGCGAGGCGCATCTGGGCCGATCACCTGTCCATCGTATGCAGGATCCCAGAGTGGGGCTAATCCTAAGTCACGGATAGTCGTATTAGCATTTGTATCAGTAGATATGGATGTTCGTATCTGGTCACGATCGAAAAGACCTAATTCAACGGTAGCCTCCCTTATTGCTGGGAATGTGCCGCTTATCCTTGTAAGCACGCCTGTAGTACTAAAATCTGAGTTTGTAATTTCCGTACCATCATTTCGCACAACCTGTTCAGAGAAGTGAATAAAAGTACCGTCAAAGAATGGTATTGTAAGTGTATATCCAACTATCGGCCACGCGCCATCGCCAGGTGTCATTAGTTCTGAGCCTCCAGAACGTGACAGGGTTCCAACGAATCGATTATTAGGAGCATCTTGTAAGGAAGTATTTGATACAATCTGCCAATCTGGGGTCACATCTGTATCCAGGTAGGGCTTCTCTTTTAGATATATATAAAAAGTTCGTGGATCTAAAGAAGGTGGCATGAAATAGCCGTTGATACCTTTACTTGTATCTATTTCATATCCAATCACCTGAGCAACGAAACCTGTAAAATCACCATTTATTGGCGCTTCGACGGTTACTCGAATTCTATCTATTCTCCCGTTATAGTCCGAATCTTCAGTAAAGCTATATATAGTATAGATATAGTCAAGCCACTTAAAGGAAAATCGATTATCTAAGTTGTTTATTGGCACTATGGTATCTACATATGGAGTAGCGTTGACATCAGGAGGCACGGAGATAGGATACTGTCGTGCGTTACTATAGAACACATCCAAATAACGTAGGTCTAAAGATGCCGTCGGCAGCAACTCAAAGAACCAGAAAAGGGGATCATTCGCAGGTACTGGTGGATTATCAGGGTTTAATGGATCTAATGGATCTCCTGCGGCATCCGGTAAATTCATCGGTAGTGATCTAGGAGACAATCGTGTCAGAGTAATTTTATCACTAGAATTATTGCTGGCCGGACGAGCCCTAAATATTCCATTTGCGATAATTCTCTGTACAGAGTTATTTTGAAAATATATAACTCCCCCGTTAACTAAATACTCAAAAACGAACCAGGAATTATTACCTAGAATATCTATGCTAGCCCCTGTGAACCTGACAGCGCGCGCAGGATTGAGACTAGCAATCAAGCCATTGAAGCCGACATCATTTTGCCAGTTACGGCCTACCGTGATGTTAACGT
>CALKWG010000134.1 GCA_938004315.1 uncultured Spirochaetaceae bacterium | reverse complement strand
CGCGCCGCGCCCTCCAGGGCCGTCGCCACGCTCCGTATGCCGCCTTCGACGGCCCAGCCGCCCCACTGGTACTCCACATGCGGCACGATGCGCATGGTCGCCGGGGTCTTGAAGGGGCTCGATCCGTTGTAGGTGGCGTAGCGGTCGAAGAGCTGGGCGACCCGGGGGTCGCTGAAGGCCGCCGCGTTCGCCTCGTGCAGGCTGCGGAAGGGATCGATCCAGGGGAGCCTGGCTATCGACCATAGTCCTTTCTTCGACAGATAGGTCGAAGCTTCGTGCAGGCTCTTAGTCAAGAAGAGCTCGCCGGCTATATCCCAAAGCCGCCTGCCCGAACGGAGGTAGCGGCCGAGCTCGGCGCCCGTCGAGACCGTCTTGGCCTCAAGCTCCGCGCCGAAGCGCCCTTCGTCAGAATAGGCTGAAAGGCGCGATCCGTCCGGGTAGAAATAGTTACAGATCGGCTCCAGGGCAATGGGGCGCAGGCGGTCCTCCATGCGCTCGCCCAGGCGCGCGAAGAAATCGCTAAACACCCAGGGCATGGTGAAGAGCGACGGTCCTGTGTCAAAGCGATAGCCGCCCAGGGTAACGCTCGCGGCTTTGCCGCCGGCATAGGGTAGGCGCTCGAAGACATCGACCTCGTCACCGCCTTTAGCAAGCAGGGCCGCCGCCGAGAGGCCTCCTATGCCGGCCCCCACGACGGCGACGCGCCGCCTCCTTGAGCGCGCCTTAGGCATGGGGCGTCGTGTCCGTTCCGTCCGCCGCCGGGCGGTAGCGCGGTAGCCTCGACTTGAATTTGTCGTAGAGCGAGAAGGCTAGGAGCAGCATGGAGAAGCTGTAGAAGAAGTCCTCGAGCGGTATGGTTCCTACCCGTATCCCGAGGTTCTTGGTATCGTCGTAGAGCACCACCGGCTTGCCGGTGAGGATGCCGTTCGAAATCAAGAACGGAACGTAGGTGATCGCCATGGCTATCCAAAAATTCCTCGACCTGAGGCTCCCCGGCGCGATGAACTCGGCGAGGATGACGATGGCCGCGGCCTTCAGGAAGATAATGCCCGTGTAGGTCTTGTACATGAAGAGGGCGCCGGCGAGGGCGAAGGCAGCCGCCAGGCCGACGAACAAGGCGCGGGGCGCCTTAAAGGTCGCGTCCTTGAAATAACCGCGCACGCAGGCCAGGATGAAGATGCAGGCGTAGGGTATACAGACGAAGAAGAGCCACTCGGCCAAGGGGAGGTGGAGGAAGCGCCACTGCCCGGCGTAGGCCGGGTTGAACGACCAGACCCCCGTGGCCGTCTTCCAAACATCCCAGCCTCCATAGACCGCCACCACGGCCGCGATAGCGCCGAAGACCGCCGGCCAATCCTTATAGAAGGCGACGCGCTTATCGAATGATAGCGCCAAAGGCCCCGCCATGACGATAAGCACCAGGCTCAGATAGTAATTCATGTCTATCCCCTCACGAGGTTCCAGAGCGCCTGACGGACGATACGTCCTTTGGACGGCTTCACCTTGCGGCCGAAGACGACGAAGGGATCGGCCGCGATGACCGAGCCGGTCCAATCGTACATGTCGCCCGCGGTCTTGATGGCGGCCCGCGATCGCCTGCTTATATAGCGATAACCTTTGACGGCTTCTTCCTGCCAGGCTCGGTAGCGCTCGAGGTGGCCGCGCATGAAGGCCGTCCAGGCCTCGGGCTTAGCGCGGGCGTCCGACTCGTTCGGGATCCAGTCGGCGCCGAAGGCCGAGCCGGCCGTGGGCAGGTAGCGGCGGCCGAGCCTTTGGTCCTCGTCGACGTCGCGTATGAAGTTGATGACCTGCATGGCGCGCCCCAGGAGCCTGGCGTATGGCTCGGCCTCCGGCGGAAGCCCCAGTATCCGGGCCATGAAGAGGCCGATCACCTCGGCCGAGCCGTATACGTAGACCAGGAGCTCGTCGTAATCGGCGTAGACCTTCTTCGTAAGGTCGGCCTCCATGGCCGAAAGGAAAGCCTCGGTCCAGGCGGGGTCGAAGCCGCGCCGGGTCGCCAGCGCGACGTAATCGTCGATGACCGGGTTCCCCGTCGGCCGCCCGGCCAGCGCCGCCCGGTAGGCCGCGGCGAAGGCCTTGAAGCCCGCGCCGTCCTGCGGTACGGCGTCTACGAAGTTATCCGCCACGCGGACGAAGCCGTAGAGGACCTCGACCTCGCGCATCACGTCCTTACGGAAGAAGAGGCTCGAGTTGAAATAGGTGGTGCTCCCGGCCTTGAAGACCGCGGTCTGGGCGCTTTCGCTCATGTTCCCGCCTGGCCCTTGGCGACGATGCCGGCGGCCAGCTCCGCCGCGATGAGTACCATGGGCACGCCGATTCCGGGGTGGGTGTATTGCCCGGCGTAAAAGAGCCCGTCGACCTTCCTGCTTCGCAGCGCGGGGCGGAAGACCGCGGTCTGCCCGAGGGTGTGCGAGATGCCGAGCGAGCTGCCCTTCCATGCATGATAGTCGTTGATGTAATCGCGCTGGCTGAAGATCCTCTTGACCGCGATATGGGGCCTTACGCTCTCGCCCGTCACCTTCTCAAGGTGCCGTATCGCCATGTCGGCGTAGGCCTCGCGGGTCGCGTCGTCGTCCTTGAGGCCCGCCGCCACCGGCACGAGCAGGAAGACATTCTCGCAGCCTGGCGGGGCCATGTCGGGGTCGGTCTTACTGATGCACGAGACGTAGAAGCAGGGGTCCTGCGGCCAGGCGGGATTCTTAAAGATCGTATCGAAGTGGCCGTCCCAATCCTCTTGGAAATAGAGATTGTGGTGCGTAAGGCTGGGCAGGGTCTTCGTCAAGCCTAGGTAGACGACGAAGAGCGTCGGCGCTACGACGCGCCTCTCCCAGTATCTCTTAGGGTAGCTTCGGTAGCCGGGATCGAGGAGCTCGGTCTCGACGTGGGCGTAGTCGGCGTTGGCCAGGACCGCGTCGGCGTCGAGCTCGATGCGCTCGCCGGTCGGCCGCCCGTCGGGGCCGAGCCTGGCCGCGCTCACGCCGCGGGCCTTGCCGCCCTCGACGCGAATCTTCTTTACCTCGGCGGATAATTCGAAGCGCACGCCGCGCGACTCGGCTAGGCGACGTATCGCGTCGGCGACCGCTACGAGGCCTCCCATGGGATAGTAGACGCCCTGGGTGAGGTCGACGTGGGACATGATCGAATAGAGGCCCGGCGCGTCCTTGGGCGCGGTGCCTAAGAAGACCATGGCGTATTCCAGGATCTGCCTGGCCCGGCGGTCCTTGAACACGCGCGAAACCTCGGCGTCTAAATTCCCCAGGACCTTAAGCTTCAAGCCCTCGGTGATCATGCGGCCGTTTAAGAAGTCGAAGACCGATCGGTATTCTCGGTACAAGAATTCCTTGAGCGCGACGTCGTACTTGTAGCCGGCGTCCGCCAGGTAGCGCCCTAGCTTGGCGCCGGCGCCCGGTTCGAAGCCTTCGAAAAGCGCCTGGGCGCTCGCCGGGTCGCTGACCACGTCCTTATGGTCGCCGGGCCCGTAGAGCACTCGGTACGACGGGTCGAGGCGCTTAAGGGTATACCAATCCTCCCGCCTCTCGCCGAAGAGCTCGAAATAGCGGTCGAAGACCTCGGGCATCAAATACCACGAAGGCCCCATATCGAAGGTGTAGCCGTCCTTTTTCCATACCCGCGCGCGACCGCCGGCCTGGTCGTTGCGTTCGAGTACCGTCACCTCATGGCCGTCCTTGGCCAGGAGCGCGGCGGCGGCCATGCCGCCTATGCCGCCGCCTACTACCGCTACGCGGCGTTTTTCGTTAGGATGCATGGAGCTAGTATCGTAAGCCCGGCGGCGGGAAGCAAGAAAATGAACGCCGCTTCAAGTATTTTTTTATTTAGTTTGCCTCCGCGAGGCGGCGCTAGTACCTTAGTCAAACATTACTGATTTGGTGTTGTTTGCGAGCGACGACGGGATGGCGCCCGCGGAAAGGGAGCGGAAGATGAAAGCCATGAAGGTAGGAATAGGCGATATCAGGGTCTACGTACCCAAGATGAAGATGGATTTAGAGGAGCTCATAACCAAGCGCGTGGCGGACGACCCCTCCATAGAGAAGCATTTTAACCGCGCCAAGGCGGTGACCGGCCAGAGGGCCATACGCTTCCCCGCCCCGGGCGAGGATAGCGCGACCATGGCGGCCGAGGCGGCCTACGAGCTCATGGCCGACAACTCGGGCAAGGCCCTGGCCAACCTGCGCTTCATAGCCGCGGGCACCGAGACCGGCGTCGACCACTCCAAGCCCTTGGCCAGCTACGTGCAGGGCATGCTCCAGCGCTCCGGCCTCCCGGTGCCTTCCAGCCTGGCGACCTTCCAGGTGCAGCACGCCTGCGCCGGCGGCACCCTGAGCGTCCTGTCGGTAGCTGGCATGCTGGCCGCCTCCGGGCGCGACGAGACGGGCCTGGTGATGGCCACCGATATCGCCCGCTATACCCTGAAGAGCACCGCCGAGATCACCCAAGGCGCCGGCGCCGCGGCCATCCTGGTCGAGGCGAACCCCCGGCTCCTGGAGCTGGACGTAGGCGCGACCGGCTTCTGCGCCCGCGACGTCGACGACTTCTTCAGGCCTTTGGGCTCGGTGACCGCCAAGGTCAAGGGCTCCTACTCCATGGACTGCTACAACCAGAGCCTCGAAGAGGCCTTCCAAGACCACGCGGCCCGCATAGGCGCCGATCCGGCGGCCCTCCTTTCGGACGCCGACTTCGTCGTCCTGCACACCCCGTTCCGCAACATGCCCGAGATGGCCATGAAGAAGCTCCTGTCCTCTCAGCTGGGCCTGGATGAGCACCAGGCCATAGCCTGGCTCGAGGAGCGCGGCTTCTATAAGGGCGTCGACCCCATAGCGGACATCGGCAACGGCTATTCGTCCAGCCTCTATATCTTCCTGGCCTTCCTCTTGAAGGACCGCTACCGCAAGCTGGGCGACAAGATCGTCGGCAAGAAGATCATGATCGCCTCCTACGGCTCGGGCAACATCATGACCGTGACCACGGCCACCGTCGCCGCCGGCGCCCCCGAGGTGATCGAGCGCTGGAGGCTCGACGAGATGATGGACGCGGGCATCAAGGCTTCTATGGCCGATTACGAACGCTGGGCCGAGGGCTACGGCCTAGGCTACGGCGAGAAGGTCGAGGCGAGCCAGGCCGCGTCGCGCTTCAGGCTCGTAGGCATCAGGGAAGACGGCTTCAGGGAGTACGACCATGAGCGAACCGGCAACGATCAGCCAGCGGAAGGCCAAGCATCTATCGATATGCCTCGATCCGTCTCTCAGGCTGGTTGAGGGGTCGGGCGCCGGCTTCGAGGGGCTGTCGTTTAGGCATCGGGCCCTGCCCGAGATAGCGACTGACGAGCTCGATACCGGCGTCGACTTCCTAGGGCGTCGCGTACGCCTGCCTTTCTTCGTATCCTGCATGACCGGCGGCTCGGCCGAGGGCTTCAAGATGAACAAGGAGCTGGCCAAGGCCGCCCAGGCCTTGGGCGTGCCGGTGGGTACGGGCTCGATCCGGGTGCTCCTCGAGCATCCGGAGCTGGACGAGCACTTCGCCCTCAAGGCCTACGCCCCCGACGTGCCGCTCATGGCCAATATCGGGGCGGTGCAGGTACGGGATCTTCCCGCCGCCCGGCTCGACGAGCTCATGGGGCGCGTCGGCGCGGACGCCCTGGTCATCCACTTGAATCCGGGGCAGGAACTCTTCCAGGACGACGGCGATACCGACTTCCGCGGGCTCAAGGCGGCTATCGCCGCCTTCATCGCCCGCGCCGGCTACCCGGTCATCGTGAAGGAGACCGGCTTCGGCATAGGGCCGGCCGACGCCCGCTTCCTCCTGGACGCCGGCGCCGCCTACGTCGACCTGGCCGGTTCGGGCGGCACCAACTGGGCTACCGTGGAAGGCTACCGCGGCGGCGATGAAGACCTGGCCGCCTCGGCGGAATTCTCCAGATCGGAAGAGCACACGTCTGAACTCCAGTCACCGAAT
>CALKWG010000133.1 GCA_938004315.1 uncultured Spirochaetaceae bacterium | reverse complement strand
GGCATACGAGAGCGTATTCGGTGACTGGAGTTCAGACGTGTGCTCTGCCGATCTCGGAGAAATAGTCCTCGAGCCAGCGGCGTTCCGAGGTCTTATAATCCGCCGGGCGGAGTATAGCCATGCCTCGTTCGGCTAGGAGCGGGATCAGCTCGTGCGCGAGGCAGGCGTATTGCTTGCCCGTGAGCTCCCTGGCGCGCCTAGATATCGCGGCCAGGAGCTCGGCCGGCGTAAGGCCCGCGACGTCCGGCTCCGCGTCCCCGGCCCGGACGCGGGCCTTGAGCGCCGCGACCCGGATCATGAAGAACTCGTCGAAGTTGCTGGCGACGATGGCGAGGTATCTCAGCCGCTCGATGGGCGGGTTATGCTTATCGAGCCCCTCCTCGAGCACCCGCGCGTTGAACTCCAGCCATGATAGCTCGCGGCTGAAGTAGTACGCCTCGGCCTTGCGCTCGCCGCTCATAGCAGGGTCACCTTGAGGCCGAAAGCCTCCTCGAAGAGGTCGGCCTTCTCGGCGAGGGAGAGGCGTTCGAGAGAGAGGTCGAGTTGGCCTTCGGTCTTCAGGACCATGCTGTCCTCGCGCAGCTCGGTCCCGACGACCCGCAGGCTTTGGGTATGGCCGCGGTCGAGCGCGTCGGCTATGCGGAGGAGGGCGGAGAGCTTGAGCACGGCGGCCCGCTCGGCGCGCGGCAGGCTCGCGTAGCTCGCGTGGCTGGGGTCGGGGCCGGCCTTGCGATGATAGCGGACCAGGCAGGCCAGCACGGCTATGTCGTCCTTGCGGAGGCCGAAGATCTCGCTGTTATTGACGATATACTCCGAGTGCCGGTGGTGGCCGCTGGAGCGGACGAAGCTGCCCACGTCGTGCAAGAGGGCCGCCGCCTCCAACAGGCCGCGCTCGCGGGCGCCCATGCCGTGCAGCTCCGACAGGGAGTCGAAGAGCGTAAGGGACGAATCGGCGACCTGCCTGGCGTGCGCCTCGTCGAAGCGATAACGGCGGCCCAGGTTGAGCACCGAGGCCAAGGCCTGCTTGCGTATCTCGAGCGCGATCTCCTCGCGCTTGCCGCCGGCCAGGGCGAGGAGGAGGCCCTCGCGTATGGACACGTTGGGGACGACGAGCTCCTCGGCCCCGGTGCGCTCCAGGAAGAGCGATATGATGACGATGCCGGGGATCAGGGCCTCGGCCTCGGCGTAGGGCAGGCGGTACTCGGCCACCACGGCCTCGGCGCTCATGCCCTTGAGGCGATCGACGAACTCGATGAACTCCCCGCGCGGGACCACCCGATAATCGACCCGGCCTTCGATCCCCGCCACCGAGGCGGCGAAGCGGGCGTCGCTGCCGATCACGATGAAGGACCGGATGCCGGCGAGCGACAGCTCGTCTTCGAGCCCGTCGCAGGCCGTGCGCACGTTGTCCACGAGGAAGCGCTGTAGATAACCAGAGGAGCCGACCGAGCTCCTCATCTGCTCGTCGGCGCGCACGGTGCCCAGTCGCAGCGAATGCACAGCGACGATCTTGCCGCGGCGCAGGAGCATGAGCTCGGTCGAGCCGCCGCCTATCTCGAGGATGATCGAGTTGCCGCGCGAGAAATACTTAGCGTCGTCGCCCAGGGCGTGCTGGACGGCGAGGTACATGTAGTGGTTCTCTTCGATGGCGTCGACCACGTCGACCTTGAAGCCGGTCTGTAGGGCTATTCGGTCGATGAGCGCGTCGCGGTTCGAGGCCTCGCGCAGCGCCGAAGTGCCGATCACCTTGGCGTCCTCGGGGCGTATGCCGTAGGCGGCGATCAGCTCCTTGAAGCCGCGGAGCACGGCCAAGGTCTCGCGCAGCGAATCGCGGCTGAGCGAGCCCGAGGTGAAGACGTCGCGGCCCAAGGGAAGGGGCCGGCCGGCCCCGTCCAGGATGGCGTAGGAGCCGTCGGCGCAGAGCTCCGCCACCAGGGCCCGGATGCCGGTAGAACCTATCTCGATAACGGCTTGGATCGACTTGTCCGCCGAAAGAATACCCATATCCTGGCTAGTATGAATGGCCGAGCCTCCCGTTTCAAGGGCGGCGTCGCCGCGACGAGACCTAGATCGACCCGGCAGCCGCCTACTTGCGATCCCGCCCCATATCGGCGCGTGACAAGCGGCGCGGCGTCGCGGTATAAATAACCCTATGAAACGCCGAACGTTACCGGCCGCCCTGGCCGCGCTCCTCATAACGCTCTCCCTCGCCTCCTGCTCCCGCTCCCTAGGCTGGGGCGTCGTGCTCTGGCCGCCGGAGGGCTCCGCCCTGCCGTTCGGCGGGGCCGCCCCCGTGCTGTTCCAATCGAACATCACCAAGACCTACGCCGTCTCGGTGCCCGGTTCGGACGCGCGCGAGGAGCTGGAGCTATGGCGCGTCGAGCTCCATTCGTCGCGCCGGGCAGCCGAACGCCGCGCCGCCGAATACGAGCCCCTAGCCGGCGTATTCGGGCTCGTCACGCGCGACGGGCTCATCCTGCGCGTCGAGGCGACCAACACCGCCGAGCAGGTCTACCGTATGCGCCTGGGCGAGGCGGTTAAGCTCCTGGCCAAGACCCAGGGCGCCCTCGTCGAGACCGGCGGCGAGCGCCTACCGGGCGATTGGTACCTGGCCCTGGCCGCCGACGGCACCCGGGGTTACGTCTACTCGAATCAGCTGATGCTCTGGGACGCGCGCAGCGAGCCGCGACCGACCGTCTCCAGCGGCCCGGCTCTGGCCGCCGGCCAAGAATCGGACCTGTTCAATAAGACCTGGCGGCCGGACTACTTCCTGAGCATGGTAGACCAGGGGCGCGTCGACCTCGCCAGCTACCAACAGCGCTTCGGCATCTTCACCGACCCCATCAGGCGTCAGATACGCATCGAACGGCCCGAGTTCTCGAAATTCTACAACTATACGGCGATCGAAGCCCAACCGGACGGCTCCTTCGTGATGCCGCCCTCGGGCCTGCGCTTCGGCTTTACCCAGGGCGGCGAGCTCATCGTCACGCCGCCGACGGCGGATCTTCGTCCCGAAGATAGGCGCATAGCCGAGGAGACCGGCCAGCCTCGCTCCTTCCTCTTCGTGACCGAGCGGGAGGATCCGCGCCAGGTGATCGCGGCCGAGGAACGCAGGCGACTGGCGGCCCTCGGCGCCCTCGTGGCCGACGGCGAGCTCTTCGAGAGCGACTCGAGCTCATCCTTGATCCTCAGCCGCAGCGGCCGCTTCACCTGGATAGGCTACGAGGAGCTCGTCCCCAACCCCGTTCCGGAGGGAGCGGGGACCTCGGGCAACGTCGCGGTCGACCTATTCCTGGGTCCGGAGCTCGCGTCGATTTGGCAGGGGGGCTTCAGCCTGCGTTTCGACGGCGCGCCCAGGGCCGCAATCTCCTTCGCGTATCGTTATACGCCGTTCAGCCTGGAGCTGGCCTACGTGGCGCCCGAGCTCATCCGCAACGGCGTGGTGAGCGCCCCGGATGGCTTGGATCCGAGCGTCAGCTTCTCCCGGTATCGGTAGGGCTCCGTGGCCTTCGTACAGTTCACCGGCGTCTCGCTGGCCTTCGGGGCCCGCGACCTCCTCATCGGCGCCTCGCTCTTCCTCTCCGCGGGCACGAAGGCCGCGCTCGCCGGCCCCAACGGCGCGGGCAAGACGACGCTCATGCGCATCGTCTCCGGCGCCTTGGCCCCCGATTCGGGCGACCGAGCCGTACAGAAGGGCACCCGCGTCTCCTACCTACCGCAATCCGGCGTCGCGTACGCCGGCTGCAGCGTCTATGAGGAGGCCGAGAAGGCCTACGAGGCCGTCGAGCGCCTGGTATCCGAACGCGACGCGGTCGGCGGCGAGCTGGAGAGCGCGGCCGAGGGCGACGAGGGCCTCTCGGCCCTCATCGAATCGTACCACGCCCTGGACGAGGCGATTAACGACTCCGGCTACTACCGCCGAGCCGACCGCATCCGCGAAGTACTGGTCGGATTAGGCTTCTCCCAGGACGATCTCGGCCGCCGCGTCGAGGAGCTCTCAGGCGGTTGGCAGATGCGCGTCGCCCTGGCCAAGGTCATACTCGAAAACCCGGATATCATGCTCCTCGACGAGCCGACCAACTACTTGGACCTGGAAGCCCGCGATTGGCTCGAGGATTACCTCAAGGCCTACAAGGGCGGCTTCCTCGTGGTCAGCCACGACAGGTCCTTCCTGGACGCGACGGTCAAGGAGGTCTACGAGCTCTGGAACGGGAAGCTCAGCCGCTACGCCGGCTCATACTCGGCGTACGAGCGGCAGCGAGCCCAGGAGCTCGAGTCGCTCTTCAAGGCCTGGGAAGCCCAGCAGGAGGAGATCGCGCGCCTCGAGGACTTCATCCGGCGCTTCCGCTACCAGGCTACGAAGGCGGCCCAGGTGCAGAGCCGGGTCAAGATGCTGGAGAAGATCGAGCCCATCGTGATCCCCGAAGGCATGAAGCGCGTTCATTTCTCCTTCCCGCCGCCGCCTCACTCCGGCCGCATCGCCCTCTCCCTAGAGGGCCTTAAGAAGTCGTACGGCGATCGCCGCGTGGTAGACGAGCTCTCATTGACGATAGAAGCCGGCTCTAAGCTGGCCTTCGTGGGCCGCAACGGCGCGGGCAAGTCCACGCTCATGCGGCTCATCGCCGGGCGCGACCGCGACTATGACGGGACGATCAAGCTCGGTACCGGCGTCAGCGTCGGCTATTTCTCCCAGGACGTGGCCGACGAGCTGGACGAGTCGAAGACGGTCGAGGAGGAGGCCGAAGCCTCCTGCCCCACCCAGCTCCTCCCGGGCATACGCAATCTCTTAGGCGCCTTCCTCTTCCGCGGCGACGACGTGCAGAAGCCGGTACGCGTGCTCTCCGGCGGCGAGCGCTCCAGGCTCGCCCTCTTAAAGATGCTCCTGCATCCGGCCAATCTCCTCGTGCTCGACGAGCCGACGAACCATCTGGACCTCGATTCCAAGGACGTGCTGCTGGACGCGCTCAAGCGCTTCTCGGGCACCGTGCTCTTCGTGTCCCACGACCGCTTCTTCATAGACGGCCTGGCGGACCGGGTCTTAGAACTGTCCTGCGGTTCGACGCCGCGGCTGTTCCTAGGCGATTACGCGTACTATCTGGATAAAAAGGCGCGGGAGGCGGCCGGGACGGACGATACGCCGGCCATCTTCTCCACGACGAAAGCCGGCGGCGCGGCGGCGCCTCCTGGCGCGGCGGGCGTCCCCTCGGGCCGCCCCGGCGCCGCCCCGGCGGGAGATACTCCCTTGGATCCTAAGGCCGCGCGCGAGCTTGATAAGCGCCGGAAGGCCGAGAAGAAACGCCTTGAGCGCCGCGAGGAGGAGCTCCTCGCGGCCATAGAATCCGATGAGGCGAACAAGGCGGCCCTGCAGGCCGCTATGGCCGAACCGGAGAACTACGCCGACGGCGCGGCCATGAAGCGCCTCCAGGCGGAGCTAACGGCGCTCGAAGCCAAGATAGCGCAGGACATAGCCGCCTGGGAGGCCGTCGGCGTCGAGCTCGGAGCCTACGCCGACCTGAATTGAACGGCTTCCTTCGACCCAAGATCCGCCCCCTGTCGAGCGGCGCGCGGCGCCGCTTGGCGCGACTAACGCGAATCTCATACGACGCTCACATAGGACGCACGACTTAAGGCTAAGCTCGCCCGCATGTCGAGCCAAGTCGGCCGCGTCGATGCGCGGATCCAATCCGCCCCGGGGAGCCGTACTATCATGACCCTCGAAACCCTTCCCTCGACGCGCGCGTCGTTTGAACTCAACGCGCCGATCTCCGCGGTCGCCGCCCTCTTCGAATCGGACCCCGCCCTACCGGGCGTGCTGACGACGCGCGACGGCGAGTTCTACGGCGTCGTATCGCGCGACGAGCTGCACGAGGTACTCAGCAAGCCCTACGGCGTATCGGTCTACCTGCGTAGGCCCATCGCCGACTTCATAGCTCGCGACGGGACCGACGGCCCATGGTTCCTGGACTCGGATTTGAGCGTAGATCAGGCCGT
>CALKWG010000132.1 GCA_938004315.1 uncultured Spirochaetaceae bacterium | reverse complement strand
CTGCCTTATGGTGGGAGAGTAGGTCGTCGCCGGGCTTTTTTTTATGTTGGGGCATCTACTCTGTCGCGGCCCCTTTCGCCATGATTCGATATGGGGAAGGATCGCGACATGGAGGTCGCGCGTGGCTAACACGAAGATCCGCGGAAGCGGATCTTCGATGTCAAGGTTTTGACAAGGACGTCAAAACCTTGACTGAGTATGCTCGGCTCGTCGAAAGGGGCCGCTTCGCGTATCTGCTCCCAACATAAAAAAAAGCTACCATATAGCCCTGTGGCCGAGACGGTTTCTCAGTCGCGACATGGAGGTCGCGCGTACGGGACTCGCGGATTAGCAGGGCTAATCCGCGATGTCAGCGTTTTTATACGACGTAAAAACGCTGACTGCGGATCTGCGGCGTTGCTCGGGGCCCGGCACGGACTCACATACACACGAGTATGCTCGCCCATGCCGGGCCCCTCGCGCCTTGCATCTCCTCGCGGGAATAAAAAAAAGTCGATCTAGGCTGGGGGCATGCGTCCCTTTGGGCCGCGTGCCGAGAGGTAGGTATGGTCGTGCGGGCTTGAAGCGTGCGGCTGCAAAAATTTTCTGCTCCCCCGTCCGCGGCGCTCGGGCGGCGACTTGCGCGGCGCTTTTGAACGGTGCTACGATGCGGCATGCGGCGAAGGATCTCTAGCGATAAGCTGCTTATTTTCTCGTATTTTATCGGCATCATCTGCGCCGGGGCATTGTTGCTTTCCTTGCCGCCCGCTTGGGAGGGAGAGCCACGGCTATCCGTGCTCGACGCGCTCTTTACCGCGACGAGCGCCGTGTGCGTCACCGGGCTTATCGTGGTCGATACCGCGCAGTTTAGCCGCTTCGGTCAGTTCGTCATCATGGCGCTCATCCAATTCGGCGGCCTCGGCATCGTCACCTTCGCGACGATCTTCGTGGCGACCAATCGGCGCAAAGTATCCATGCTCAATCGGGGCATGATCCAGGAGTTATACATCGACGAGGTCGACGCGAACCCGCGACGCATCGTCAGGCATATCGTCATACTTACGCTGGCCGCCGAGCTTATCGGAGGCTTGGCTATAGCCGCCCGTCTACGCGCCTTGGGATATGAAGGCTATGGATTTAAGGCGGCGTTCCTGGCCGTATCGGCCTTCTGCAACGCAGGTTTTTCAGTGTTTAGCGATAGCTTGAACGGTTTCTGCGCGGACTGGGTGATGAACCTGGCATTCATCGCCCTGATCGTCATGGGCGGCCTCGGCTTCGTCGTGCTTAGGGATTTAGGCCGGTTTTTTATGCGCGCGAAGCGCCGCTTGAGCTATCATAGCCTCGTCGTGCTCAGGACCACGGCGGCCCTTATCGTCGTCGCCTTCGCCGCCTTTTACCTCCTTGAATACGACGGCGCGTACGCGGGCCTGCCGGTCGGCGAAAAAATCTTAGCGGCCTTATTTCAAGCGGTGACGCCGCGTACCGCCGGCCTCGATACGGTTCCGCAGGCGACCCTCGGACTGCCTTCGGCGGTCCTGATAATCGCTCTGATGTTCACCGGCGGCTCGTCGGGCTCCACGGCCGGCGGCGTGAAGACGACGACGGTTTTCACCGCGTTCATGGCGGCCTTCCGAGGGGCGGAGGACGACGGGAGCGTCGTGTACGCGGGCGGAACCCTGGCGCCGCAGCTCCTTGCGAAGGCGTTCTCGATCGTCGTGAAGGCGGCGACGCTCGTCTTCGCCTGCGCCTTGTCCCTTCTCGTCTTCGAAGGCCCTTCGATAGGCTTCTTAGAGGCCTTCTTCGAAGCCGTCTCAGCCTTCGGCACGGTGGGACTGTCGCTCGGCGTGACCGGAGGGCTCGGGGACGCGAGCAAAGCGGCGCTTATAGTCACTATGTTCGCCGGCAGGGTCGGCCTCTTCGCCATGGCCGTCTTGAGGCCCGCCGATAGGATAGAGCGCTTCGCCGAATTCCCGCGCGAAGAGATCATGCTCGGATAGGAGCCCCCTATGGATCAGCAATACGCCATTATCGGACTTGGTAGCTTCGGCCGACGGACGCTGGAGAAGCTATCGGAGGCCAGCGACCAGATACTCATCGTCGATCAAGACAAGGCGGTCGTCGAGGCGCATAAGGACCTGGCCGCCAAGTCCTACGTGACCAACGCGATCAATCAGGAAGCGCTCGAGCGCATCGTGCCCCAGGGCCTCGACGTCGCCGTCGTCGATTTAGGCGACCACCTTGAGGCGGCCATCATGGTCACGAATACCCTGAAGAAGCTCGGCGTCCGTAAGATCATCGTGCGCGCCGACTCCGAGGAACGAGGCGAAGTCTTGAAAATCGTGGGCGCTACGACCATCGTCTATCCGGCCAAGGATGCCGCCGACAAGCTCGTCCCTATGCTCGTGTCGAGGAATCTTTTAAGCTTTATGCCCATCAGCCAGAGCCTCGTCCTAGCGGAGATCAAGGTCCCCGAGCGCTACGTCGACCTGAGCCTCGTGGAGGCCAATTTCCGCCAAAGCCGCGGCGTCAACGTCGTAGCCATCCGGAAGGAAGACGGCGACGAATACGTCTATTTCAATCCAAAATATAGGCTCCAAGCTGACGACGTCATGCTCTGCGCCGGCACCGAGGAGCATATTAGCGCCTTTACCGGTGCCCGCGTCGCGCCGCGCAAGGCGGCCCTCGGCGAGATGCTCCGGGGGATTTTCGGCCAGAGGAAGTCTCGGCGCGCCGAGGCCCGGCCCGACGAGAAGCCTACGAAGGTATAGAACATAAGCCATGGCCGGAGCCCCTTGATGAACGAGGCCCGAGACCGTACTATATCACTAGCCGCGCGTATATTGACGGCGTATTATTCCAACGGCTCGCTCATTCGTTTGCGAAGGCGGCCTATTCGCGGCGCCCGTCGGGGCCCGCTTCGGCCCGCTCGCGCTCACGCCGAGGGGCGTGAGAGGTAATCCTATGGACATCTTCAAGAAATGCTTCGATTATGACCTGGACAAGCAGGCGATAGCCAGGGGCGTCTATCCGTACTTCCAACCGCTAGACAACACGGAGGGCACGGAGGTGACGGTTAACGGCCGCCGCGTCCTTATGATCGGCTCGAATAATTACCTCGGATTAACTACCCATCCTAAGGTGCGCGAGGCCGCTATCGAAGCGCTCCGTACCTACGGCCCCTCTTGCACCGGTAGCCGCTTTCTTAACGGTACTTTGAAGCTGCATATGGAGCTCGAGCGCCGCCTGGCCGCCTTCATGGGTAAGGACGACGCGATCGTCTTCTCCACCGGCATGCAGACGAACCTGGGCGCCATCTCGTCCCTGATCGGCCGCGACGACATCGTCTACGTGGACAAGGACGACCACGCCTCCATCGTAGACGCCTGCCGCCTGGGCCTGGGCGAGATGAAGCGCTTCGTGCACGGCGACCTGGATCAGCTCGACCGCATGCTGCAGAAGGCCCCCGAGGGCGCCGGTAAGCTCGTGGTCGTCGACGGCGTCTTCTCCATGGGCGGGGACATCATCGACCTGCCTAAGCTCGTCGAGATTTGCAAGCGCAACGGCGCCCGTATCTACTGCGACGACGCGCACTCCTTAGGCATCCTAGGCGGCGGCCGCGGCACGGCCGTCCACTTCGGCCTCGTGGACGAGGTCGACATCACCATGGGTACCTTCTCTAAGAGCTTCGCCTCGCTCGGCGGCTTCGTGGCGGGCCAGAAGGACGTCATCAACTATATCCGCCATACCGCCCGCAGCTTCATCTTCTCGGCTTCCTTGCCGGCGCCGAACCTTATGGCGGCCATGGCGGCCTTGGACATCATGGAGAACGAGCCGGAGCACGTGGAGAGGCTTTGGGAGAACACGCACTTCATGATGGACGGCTACCGCAAGCTCGGTTTCGACATCGGGCCGACGCAGACGCCGATCATCCCCGTCATCATAGGCGACGACATGACCTGCTTCGCCTTCTGGAAAGAGCTCTTCGAGGCCGGGCTGTACACGAATCCGGTCATATCCCCGGCGGTACCTAAGGGTATGGCGCTCCTGCGTACCAGCTATATGGCCACGCATACCAAGGAGCAGCTGCAGCGCGCCTTGGATATCTTCGCGACGACGGGGCGCAAGTTCGGGCTTATTCAGTAGGCCTCGGCCGCCTAGCGCGGCGGCGGAATCAAGCCGGCCTCGACCATGCTTACATAGGACTCCTGCGAGAATATGAGGTGGTCGAGGAGGCTTATCCCCAATAGCTCCCCGGCCGCCTTGAGCCTTTCGGTGATGTCGCGATCCTCCGGCGACGGATCAAGGCGGCCGGAGGGGTGGTTATGCGCCGCGATGACGGCGCAACCCCGCCTGGCGACGGCTTCGGCGAAGACCTCCCGCGGATGCACGATCGTCCGGTTCACGAGCCCGACCGTCACCTGCCGTACGTCCAGGACTTCGTTCGCGCCGTTGAGTATGACGCAGAGGAAGCGTTCCTGCTTTCGGTCATCGAAATGCCTTACCAGCTGCCAGGCGTCGGCCGGCGACGAGATGCGCGCGTTCCTATGGCCGTAGTATCGCCTGCCGAGTTCGAGGGCAGCCGAGAGCATGCAAGCCCTGGCCTTGCCGATGCCCCGGATCCTGCCGAGTTCGTCCGGGCTCGGGACGCCTCCGCTGAAGTCCACGTTCCCAAGGAGCCCCGCGGCCAGCTCCCTGACCTCCGTCCCGCGGGTGCCGCTTCCGAGCACCGCGGCGACCAGTTCGAAATCGGCCAGGGCGCCGACGCCGGATTCGGCGAGCCGTTCCCGTATGTCCGGCTTGGCGGCCCCCCAGCTTGCGCTGCGCTCGTAGAGCGTATCTTTCATGCGTATCCCTCCCTAACTAGTATCGCCTTCGTACGACCTGCCGGAGCCCCCCGCTTGCATGAATATTTCCGTCGGCAGTATTGCCAAATAATTTGCAATGAAGGGCGCCGGCGGTTATACTGATGGCGATCCCCGAGCCCGAGTCCTCCGCCGACGCCATGCGCGGCCCGGGGACTTCGAGCGTCCGGCCGGCTCCCCGGCCGGTCAAAAACCCAGAAGGAGCGGCTATGAAGAGCGTTAAGGGAACCCAGACCGAGAAGAACCTGATGGCGGCGTTCGCCGGCGAATCGCAGGCGAGGAATAAATACACGTTCTTCACGAGCAAGGCGCGCGACGAGGGCTATATGCAGATCGCCGCCATCTTCGACGAAACCGCGAACCAGGAGAAAGAGCACGCCAAGCGCCTCTTTAAGCTCATGGACGGCGGCGAGATTACCATCACCGGCACCTTCCCCGCCGGCCCCGTCGGTACCACCGTCGAGAACCTCCTCGAGGCGGCCAACGGCGAGAACTACGAATGGAAGGAAATGTACCCCGGCTTCGCCAAGATAGCGCGCGAGGAGGGCTTCGACGCCATCGCCACCGTGTTCGAGGCCATTGCCGTCGCCGAGCGACAGCACGCCAAGCGCTATGAAGCGCTCCGGGCCAATATCCAAGCCGGCAAGGTGTTTAAGCGCGAGGACAAGGTCGTCTGGCGCTGCCTGAACTGCGGTTATTTGTACGAGGCCGCCGAAGCGCCCAAGGCCTGCCCCGCCTGCGCCCATCCGCAGGCTTACTTCGAGCTCCTGGGCGAGAACTGGTAGGGGGCGGGTATGGCCGAAGCCCTGCAGGTTTATAAGTGCGAGCTCTGCGGCAATATCGTCGAGGTCCTCCACGGCGGGGCCGGCGAGCTCGTCTGTTGCGGCGAGGCGATGAAGCTCCTTAAGGAGAATACCGTCGACGCCGCCAAGGAGAAGCACGTACCCATCCTGGAGCGCACGGCGGACGGCTGGCGCGTCATCGTCGGCGCCGTAGCCCACCCGATGGAGGAGAAGCACTATATCGAGTGGATCGAGCTCGTAGCCGATGGCCAGGTCCACCGCGCTCATTTAAAGCCCGGCGACAAGCCCGAGGCCGAATTCAAGGTGAAGGCCGCCAAGGCCTACGCCCGCGAGTACTGCAATCTGCACGGCCTGTGGAAGGCCGAGGCTTAAGCACCATAACCGAAGGCGTTAAGGCGCCGTATCGAGGAGAGTTCTATGAAGTACGTATGCGACGTATGCGGTTACATCTACGACCCGGCCGTCGGCGACCCCGACGCCAAGATCCCCGCCGGCACGGCCTTCGAGGCCCTGCCGGAGGATTGGGTCTGCCCCATGTGCGGCGCCGGCAAGGACAGCTTCAGCCCCGCCTGATAGCCCGACGCTTGAACCGAAGCGTCGCGCCGAGCTAGTATCGAGCCGGGCCCTAAGGGCCCGGCTTTTTCGTAGGGGGATCCGCCGTGATAAGCAGGGAAGACTTCGTGTTCACCATCGGCTACGAGGGCGACCAGGCCGTCGTCGACGGCAAGGCTAAGGCGCGCTACGCTAAGCTCGGCACCATGGAGCTGGCCCGGGCCGGGCTTTTCCGGGCGGCCTTCGCCTCGGCGCTCTATGAGGGCGACCAGGCCAAGCTGGACGAGTTCGTCAAG
>CALKWG010000131.1 GCA_938004315.1 uncultured Spirochaetaceae bacterium | reverse complement strand
GCCGCGGCCGCCCAAGGCGCCGCCTTAGAAGCCCAGGACGCCGCCTTCGACCGCGCCCTCTACGGCCAGCTCTGGGACTGCGCCGCCCTCTTCGTCTGGACCGCCGTCCCCTATCGCACCGAGTGGCGCTACCACATGGCCGCCGCCAAGATCATCCTCCTCGATGCCGGCCACGCCTGCCAGTCCCTCTACGGCGCCTGCGAAGCCCTGGGCCTGGGCACCTGCGCCCTAGGCGCCTACGAACAAGCCGCCCTAGACCGCCTCTTAGGCGTCGACGGCAACGAGGAGCTGGCCATCTACGCCGCCCCCGTAGGCCGACCCAAGGGCTCTGAGCAAAGCGACTAAAGGGGGAAAGCCTTCCCCCTGGGGCGCACCCGGTTGCGCCCCACCCCCTTCTCCGGGGGCTCAGCCGGAAAGGAGCGCGGCGGCTCCTAGCTAGGGCGCGGGTCGCAGGCGCTCGGGAGCGGCCCCCGGACCCCCGGATTGGTTCGTATACCTTGAAAATCAGGACTTGCCGGGCGGATTTTCAAGGTAAATAGGAATGCTGGCACTAGACGCAACTGCTTTATAGTTGCAGTTTACATAGAGTTGCGATCAGGGGGCTCGTATGAAAGATGTCTTAAGCTATAAAGACCATATCGCTTCGGTGCATTTTAACGCGCACGATGAAGTATTCTACGGTAGCGTAGAAGGTATCGACGATCTCATCACCTTCGAGGGCAGCTCCGTTACGGAGCTGCGACGGGCCTTTGAGGAGGCGATCGATGATTATCTGGAGCTCTGCAAAACCCATGGTAAAGCTATCGAAAAATCATACAAAGGTAGCTTTAATGTCCGCGTCAGTCCGGAGATTCATAAGAAGGCTAAACGCATCGCGCAGGTTCAGGGTCTATCCTTGAATCAGTTCGTACAACGCGCCCTTGAAGATGAAGTTAGGAAGATCGAGATAGGCGTTTAGTCGTTAAATACCGTCCGATAGACTCAGCCTATCCGGTGCGCGTGATCAGCGCGATATAAACCAGAGGAGCCAAGCCCATGCCCGTAGCCGTATACCACATCGACGCGCGCTCCAAGAGCGCCAAGACCAACACCCTAGCCAAACTGAGCGCCCTCCTACAGAAGCTGGACGCCGAACGGCCACAGGCTATTA
>CALKWG010000130.1 GCA_938004315.1 uncultured Spirochaetaceae bacterium | reverse complement strand
CTATGCGTATGGGCCCGAGCGCCGCCAGGTAGGCGCGCTCATCGTCGTTCAGGGCCGGCTCCCGGCCGATTGACGGGAGCTCTCCGGAGACCGATTGAGCGGCCGCCTCCATAGCCGGCGCCGTCAAGAGGGCGAGCGCGACGGCGAAGGCGGCGGCGGGCGCGAGGGCGGCGCGAGCGAGGGGTTTCACCTTATTAGTATCGGCCCGCGAAGCCGCGAAAGCAAACGCCTACGAAGCCGCTTCGGCGCGCTCGGGCTTGCGTTACGCCGTCCGCGGAATCACAATGTCGGTATGCTCGGTCCGACGCGCGCTCGCCGCCCGCTTCGTTCGCTCCCAGTCGTCGCCGCGCTCTGCCTGGCCGTCGCGTCCTGCGCATCTTTTTATGACGGCGGCACGGCCGCCAGCCAAGTCGCCGGCATAGCCGTTCCGCCCGCGAGGCGGGTGCGGGTGGGCGTACATACCTTTAAGCCGCTCTCGTTCATAGACGAATCGGGTAAGCCCGCCGGCCTTTTCATCGAAGTCCTCGAGCGCATAGCGCGCGCCGAGGGCTGGTCGCTCGAATACCGGGTCGGGACCTGGGCCGAGACGCGGGAGGCGGCGCTACGCGGCGAGATCGACCTCATATCGCTCGTGGGCGATAGCGTGGAACGGCGCGAGCTCTTCTCCTTCCCCAACGATTACCTGGTCATGGATTGGGGGGCGGTCTACGCGGCGCCGGGACGCTCCATCTTGGATATCGATGATTTGGCCGGCCTCCGCATCGCCGCGCTCGGCGGGCAAAGCCTGTTCACCGCCGGCCTCGAGCAGCTGCTCCGTAGCTTCGGCGTCGAGGCCGAGCTCATCCTCGTCCCCACGATAGAGGACGGCCTGGCCATGGCCCGGGACGGCGCGGTCGACGCGGCGATGGCCTCGAACCTTACGGGCTCGGACGCCGAGGCCTATGGCCTGGCACGGACGCCCATCGTGGTCAATCCGCTCAGGCTGAGCATGGCGCTCTCCCCAGCCGGCGACGCGGCTCTCCTCGTCGTCTTGGATAGGCACTTCGCCCAGCTACGGTCGGATAGGGATTCATTCCTATACCGACGTTATGACTATTGGATACGCGGCGCGCGCGACCCCGGCCTCGGCCGCGGGCTCCGCTTGGCGCTCGCCGGCATGGCGGCCGCCGTCGTGATCGTCGCGGCATGGAGCCTCAGCCTCGGCGCCAGGGTGCGCGCCAAGACGCGCGAGCTTAAGGCGGAGAAGGAGCGCGCCCAGGGTTATTTAGACGTGGCCGAGGTGATCTTATTAGCGCAGGACGAAGAAGGACGCGTCGAGCTCATCAATCGTAAGGGTTGCCAAATCCTGGGCTACGACGCGGCGGAGCTCGTCGGCCAGGATTGGTTCGAGCTCTGCGTCCCGCCGGAAGAACGTGAACGGGTGAAATCGGCCTACGCCGCGTTCTTGAGCGGGCAATCCGTCGATTTTAAACGCTTCGAGAACCATGTGGTCACGAAGGAAGGCGAAGCGGTCCTCGTCTCCTGGCGTAACGCCCTCCTGACGGCGCCGGACGGACGCGCATATGGCCTCTTAAGCTCGGGCCAGGACGTCACCGAGGAGCGGGCGACCCAGGCGGAGCTAGCCCGCTATCGCGACAGCCTCGTATCCTTGGTCAGGGAGCGTACCGCGGAGCTGGAGGAGGCGAGGGACCAAGCCGAACGCGCCAATCAAGCCAAGAGCCTGTTCTTCGCCGGCATGAGCCACGAAATCCGGACGCCTCTGAACGCCGT
>CALKWG010000129.1 GCA_938004315.1 uncultured Spirochaetaceae bacterium | reverse complement strand
CTCAAGTTCGCTATCCGCGAAGGCGGCCGCACCGTGGCTTCCGGCCAGGTTACCGAGATCATCGCGTAATCTAGCCTCGATTTGATCCATGAAGCCGCTCCGCAAGGGGCGGCTTTTTTCATGGATAGCTCGCCGGCGCCTCATCGAGCGCGAACGTATAGCTCACAATTCGCTTGCGCGTATGCGAACTCGGTCCTACAATTTGCTCCTGCTTCCCAAGGTCGAAGCAGGCCGGAGCCCTTTTGGACGCGCCGGACGGATGATCCATCCGTATGTATCGAGTAAGGAGCCCAGTATGAGGAACAAATCGCTCGCTATCTTCACCGCGATCTTCATGATCGCCGCGGTAGGCGCGTTCGCCGCCGGCACGAAGGAGTCGGCGACTCCCGCCCCGTCCGGCCCGATCACGCTTGAATTCTGGCACGCGATGACCGGCAAGAACGCCGAGAACGTCGAGAACCTGGCTAAGCAGTACAACGCCAGCCAAACCCAGTACATCGTACAGCCGGTCTATAAGGGTTCTTATAGCGATACGATGAACGCCGGTATCGCAGCCTTCCGGGCCGGGCAGGCGCCGCACATCATTCAGGTCTATGAAGTCGGCACGGCGACGATGATGGCCGCCAAGGGCGCCGTGAAGCCGGTTTACCAGCTCATGAAGGAGTTCGGCAAGCAGTTCGACCCCAAGATCTATATCCCGACTATCACGAGCTACTACTCCACCGCCAAGGGCGAGATGCTCTCCCTGCCGTTCAACTCCTCGACCGCGGTCATGTACTACAACAAGGAAGCCTTTAAGAAGGCCGGCCTGGATCCTGAAAAGCCGCCGGTAACGTGGCCTGAGTTCTTCGAGATCGCGAAGAAGCTTAAGGCTTCCGGCATGGAGGGCGGCTTCTCTACCAACTGGATCTCTTGGATACAGCTTGAGAACTTCTCCGCTTGGCACAACCAGCCCTTCGGCACCAAGAGCAACGGCTTCGAAGGCCTCGATACCCAGCTCGTCTTCAACTCGCCCCTGACGGTCCGCCATTTCGAGACGATAGCCCAGCTGGCCAAGGACAAGGTCTTCATCTACGGCGGCCGCGAGAACAAGGCCAACCCGCTCTTCACCTCCGGCCAGGTCGGCATGCATTTCGAGTCCATCGGCGGCTACGGCAATATGAAGGCCAACTGCAAGTTCGAATTCGGCGTGGCCCGCCTACCGTACTATCCCGACGCCCCGGGCGCTCCGCAGAATACGATCATCGGCGGCGCGAGCCTCTGGGTGTTCAATGGTAAGCAGAACTGGGAATATAAAGGCATAGCCGACTTCTTCTCTTATTTGTCTAGGCCCGAGGTCCAGGCTCAGTGGCACCAGAATACCGGCTACCTGCCCATAACGACCGCGGCCTACGAGCTCACTAAGAGCCAGGGCTACTACAACGCTAACCCCGGCCCCGAAGTGGCTATCAAGCAGCTTCTTAATAAGGCGCCGACCCCTAACTCCATGGGCATACGCTTCGGTAATTTCAACATCATCCGCGAGATCGAGGACCAGACCTGGGAGGATATCCTCGCTGGCAAAATCAGCGTCAAAGCCGGCCTCGATAAGATGGTCGCCGACGG
>CALKWG010000128.1 GCA_938004315.1 uncultured Spirochaetaceae bacterium | reverse complement strand
ATCGTATTCGGTGACTGGAGTTCAGACGTGTGCTCTTCCGATCTAGGGTCGCTTTTATCCGCCATACCGATGAGGGAGATGACCACTTGCATATTGTTCCGCACGCGGTGGTGCAGCTCCTTCAAGTAGGCGTCTCGTAAGCCCAAGGCTTTATCCAGGTCGGCCGCGATCCGGCGGCTCTCGGCTAGTTGGACGCTCAGGCGGGCGTTCAGCTGATCTTCGGCCGCAAGGCTCGACGACATGCCGCTCATGAGCCGCAGCACGACGATGGACAGGCCGGCGCTGATAAGTAGCAGGTTCGTCGCGATGATGGCTACCGTGGGGGTAGTAAGTCCGTGGCCGTCGATCGCGCCGAGCGCGATCATGATGCCCCAGACGAGCATGAAGGCGCCGGCCACCGCGTTGCTGATGATGACGGCGCGGCGGGTGCCGAAGAGCGCCGAGAACATGGCGGCGACGAGGAGCCATATATAACCGGCGCCGTACGGCCCGGTCATGACCAAGACCGTCGCCCCGATCGCCAGGGAGATGGCTATCATCACCCAGAGGCGGGCGCCGAAGCCGATGCGGCGCGAGAAGGCGGCGACGATGACCACCGCATAGGCTACGGTATCGACGACGGCGATGGCCCAGAGCCCCTCGACGACGGCCGCGTAGACGCTCGGGACGTAGGCGACGAGTCCTGCCCCTACGATAAAGCGCATCATCGAGCTTAGGATGGCTGATTTTTGTTCTTCGACTTTCGTCGGCATGGCATTAAGGTATGGCCGGATGCCCGCGGCGTCAATGGCGAAATTCCGCCGTCGCGTCGCGACGCCTCATCGCGACGGCGAAGCGGCGCGGAGCTCGCGAGACTTGAAGAGCAGGCCCGGCTCAAAGAGCACCGAGCGGTTCCGCCCCTCGGCCTTGGCTAAATAAAGGGCGCGGTCGGCGTCGGCCAAGGCGGCTTGGGGATTTAAGCCCGCCTCTTGGCCAATGACGCGCGCGCCTACGCTGACGGTGAAGCGCTTCGGTCCCTTCGTGGTCTGGATACGCAGGTTCGCGGCGCCCAGGCGTATACGCTCGGCTATGTCCATAAGCTTGGCCGGGTCGCATTCGAGGGCCAGCACGGAGAACTCCTCGCCGCCGAAGCGGGCCACGGTGTCTTCGTTGCGCATGGCGTCCTTGATCATGGTCGCGAGGGCTCGCAGCGCCTCGTCGCCGGCCAGGTGGCCGTAGCGGTCGTTGAAGAGCTTGAAGTGGTCCGCGTCTATCATGAGGACGCCGGCGCTGCCGCCGTGCCGCTTAATGCGCTCGCACTCGTCGTCGAGGCGCTGCGAGAAGTAGCTGTGATTGTAGAGGCCGGTCTTGGCGTCGGTGATGGAGCTCTCGTGATGGAGGACGTTCTGCACGCCGACGGCCAGGAATCGTATCATGCGATCCAGGTAGAGCCGCTCAAGCGGCGTATAAGCGCCGCCGAGGAGCTTAGGCGCCAGCATGAAGACGCCGTAGAGGCCTCCGATGCCGGAGAGCGGGTAGAACAGCTCTAAACCCAGCTTATGGAAGGCCGGCGTGAAGCCCTCCGCGCCGAGTTCGGCGACGAGGCGCTCGGCGCTTATGGGATAGGGGCGGCGCTCCAGGTAAGCGCGCAGGCGCCTGAAGTCGGAGCCGCTCAAGCGATCCTGGCTAGGCTTTAGGTTCCGGTAGCCGTATTGCCGTAGCTCGTCGCGGCGCGGCGGCTCGATGGCCACGATCATGCATTCTGGTATGAAGCGCTCGAGCAAGCGGCCGGTAACGAAGCCCAGCATATCCTCGATGCCGTGACGCGCCATGAGCATGGCCGCGTCGTTGATGATGCGGTCAAGGACGCGGTTCTCCGTCCTGAGCGAGTCGAGGTCCTTGAGCGCGTCGGCTTTATCGAGGGCGCGATAGCGATCGAGGGCCTCGCGGCTCGATTCGGAGACGCGGCCAGGGCCCTTGGCGTCCGTAGCGGTCGGCATCGTCGTACTGTAACGCAGGCATGCTTTTTTTTCTAGCGGCCGAAGCATCGCCCCGTCCTAGGCGTGGTCGACGCCGCCTCATCGGCGTTGACATTCTATGCATATGCTCATATGATGATAGTAGGCATATGCTCAT
>CALKWG010000127.1 GCA_938004315.1 uncultured Spirochaetaceae bacterium | reverse complement strand
CGGGCAGCCGCAGGGCCTCCAGCGAGCGCCGCGTGTCGGCCAGCTGGCGGCCGTAAGCCTCGTCGTCCCAGTCGCGGCCCGCGTAGGACGACTTCACCGCCCTGCCGTTGGGGAGCCAAGCCGAGTAGTCGCAGAGGAAGGTGTCCGATTCGTACCAGTGCGAGGCGCCCGCGGAGTTGGCCGCGCCGCGGCAGACCGCGCCCTGCGAATAGATACCGACGAAGTCCATGCCCTCGGCGGGCCCCAGGACGCGCGAGGGGATCTCGTCGGCCGCAAGGAGCTTGCCGCGGCGCGTCGAGTCGGAGACGTCGCTCGCCGCGGGTACGGCCTGGTAAGGGTCGTCGGGGAGGAGGCCGGCCGTCGCGCGCGCCTGGCCTAAGGCGGCCGCGATGCTCCCCGCGTCAGCCTGCGCGTCGCCGCCTAAGCCAAGGCCGAAGGCGTAGCTCTTCGGGCCGCGGAAGTATTTCACCTTGACGTAGGCCTGCTCGACCGAGCCGGACTGCCTGACCTTGGCTCCGTTGAAGCGCATGAAATCCGAGCTCTCGGCCTCGAAGGCCAGGGCGGCCGCCTCTCCCGGGCGGAGCTCGGCGAAGAGCGCGTCGCGCGCGGCCTCGAAGCGCGTCCTAAAGTCGATGAAGGCCTTCATTTTTCCCCTCCGAATACTTCGACGTCGTTGAACGCGCAGACGGGGCTGGCGTGGCCCACGAAGATGACCTGGTTCGGCTCGCCCTTGCCGCAGTTAGGCGTGCCGTAGGCCTCGAAGCTGGCGCGGTCGCCCACCGCGCAGAGGTTATTCCAGAAGCTAGCCGATATGCCGCGGTAGTTGGGGTCGCGCACGGTCTTGGTCAGTCGGCCGTCCTCGATGAGGGTGCCGTATTCGCAGCCGAACTGGAACTTATTGCGATAGTCGTCTATGGACCAGGAGCGGTTGGTGCGCATGAAGACGCCCTTCTCGATGCCCTTGATCATCTCCTCGACGGGGGTATCGCCGGGCTCCAGGTTCAGGTTGGCCATGCGGTCGATGGGCGGCCGGTTCCAATCGGAGGCGCGCTGGTTCGCCACGCCGGGCTTGCCCGAGCGCGCCTGGCTCTCCAGGCTCCCTAAGCCCCGCACGAGGATGCCGTCCTTGATGATGAATTCCTTGCGCGCCAGATTGCCGATCTCGTCGGCGCCGTAGGAGGCCAGCTCGCCCGGCACGCCGGGGTCGAAGCTGACGTTCATGAGCGGCGAACCGTAGCGGAGGCTCCCGATATCGTCGAGCTTGACGAAGCTCGAGCCGGCGTAGTTGCGCTCGTCGCCGAGGATGCGGTCTATCTCAAGGGGATGGCCGACGCTCTCGTGTATCTGCAGCATCATCTGGTCCGGGGCCAGGACGAGGGTCCGCCGGTCGCTCGGGCAGTTCTCGGCGCCCAGGAGCTCCAGGGCCTCGCGGCCGACGCGGCCCGCCTCGGAAAGGAGCCATGCGTCGTCCAGGAGCTCCCATCCGCCCTGTCGGGTCAGCCCCCGCGGGCCGAAGGCGCTGCGCCTCTGGACGAGCTCGCCCCGGCGGGCGATGGCCTGCATGCCGGTCCCCATAAAGTGGATGGCTTGCTCGACGTCGGCGCCGGCGCTCGAGACGATTTCGTACTCGTAGCTGCCGGCCACGATGGAGGCCTCGGTTTGGATGATCTCATCGCCGGCCTTGAGCGCCTCGCAGGCCTTGAAGAGGAAGCCGTAGAGCTCGTCGGCGGGGCGGGGCGCCTTGAACCTTCGTTCGCTCTCCCAGCCGAGCTTCGCGGCGGGCCTGACCTCCAGGCCGAAGCGATGGACGCCGCGCCCGGCCGCCGCCTTGGCGGCCGCCAGCGCGGAACGCGCCGCGCGAGCCATGCCCTCGGGGCTCTGGTCCTGGGTGGCGGCGTATCCGAACTGGCCGTCGTAATACGCCTCCAGCATGACGCCCTCGTCGTATTCGCAGGCGCTCTGCTCCGCCTTGCCGTCGCGCGCCAGGAAGTAGCGGATCTGGCTCTTGCGTCGGCGTAGGCCGAGCCAGACGGCGTCCGGGACGGCCGTGTGGGCGGATTCTAGCAGCCGCCGTAGATCGTGTCGCATAATCGCTCCTCGTAGAGGTCCGGTATAAAGCCGCCGGCGGCCTCCGCTCGCGGAGCGCCGCCGGTTTGTACAAGGCGGCCTCGACGAGCGCCGCATGCTTTGATTGTACGTTCAGAAAAACTGAACGTCAAGAAAAATCGAACGCGTGGGGCTTTCTTATCAGGCTGAAGGCTAACGATAAGAGGTATGCGGTCGCTATACAGACCTGGCGACGCGGCGCGGGCGCTGGCCTGAACCGAGGCCGGCAGGGTATAGTATCGGCATGCGCATCGTGATCCTCGGCGCCGGTATGATCGGCGTCCATATCGCCCGCGAGCTTATCGCCGAAAAGCGCGAGGTCGTGCTCATCGAAAAGGACGCCGAGACGGCGGCCGTCGCGTCGAGCGAGCTCGACTGCCTCGTCTTGAACGAGGACGGGAGCCGGCCCGAGGTCTTGAGGAAGGCCGGCATCGAGAAGGCCGACTGGTTCCTAGCCCTTACCGGCGCGGACGAGGCGAACATCGTCGCCTGCGGCCTCGTCGCCGCCGAGAACAAGCGGGTGCGCACGGTCGCGCGGGTCGACAATCCCTTCTATGCGTCCCTCTCCGGGGCCCAAAGCAAGGCCTTCGGCCTCGATACCATCGTGAGCCCGACTCTGGAGACGGCGAAGGCCGTCGTGCGCATCGTCGAACAGGGCTTCGCCGAGGACATCGTCCCGCTCCACGAGGGCCGGCTGCAGCTACGATACCAAGCGCCCGCCTTGCTGCCGCGCGCGAGCGGCAAGGCGCTCAAGAGCCTACGCGGCGACGGGGAGGGCGATTTCCTCGTCGCCGCGGTGGCCCGCGACGGCGGCCTCCTCATCCCCGACGGCGAGTACGTCGTGTCCGATGAAGACGGCCTCTACCTCCTGGGCACGCCCCAGGCCCTGGACGGCTTAGCCGGACAGGTCGAGGGCGTGCGCGCGGCCGCCAAGCGCATCCTCATCATCGGCGCGTCCAGGGTCGGGGCTAGGCTCGTCGAGCGGCTCACGGAACGGGAGCGGGAGCGCGCCAAGAGCTTAGGCGCCCTCATCAAGCGCGCGATCGGCGAGGCGCGCAAGGCGAGGCGCCAACTGTTCGTCTTGGAAACCGATCGGGACGCCGCCAAGCGCCTGGCTAAATCTAATCAGGGCGTCGAGGTTACCCAGGCGGACAGCTCCGAAGAGGGCGTCCTGGAGAAGGCCGGCGTCGCCAAGGCCGACCTCGTGATCTGCGCCACCGAATCCCAGACCTTCAACATCCTGACGGCCAAGCTCGCCAAGTCGCTGGGCGCTAAAAAAAGCGTCGCCATAGCCCTGAACGACCGTTTCAAGGCCTTGGCGCCTAGCCTTGAAGTCGACGCCGTCGTCAGCGTCAAGAGCGCGATCGCCGCCGCGGTGCTCGAGCTCGTCCGACGCGCCCACATACGTACCATACACGACTTCTTCGAGGACGACGTGGAGATCGTCGAGCTCGAGCTCGATCGAGAGTCGGCCGCCTGCGGCCGCGCCCTGAAGGATCTGTCCCTACCCAAGGGCGTCCTCGTCGTGTTCGCGCTCCAAGGCGGGCGCATGGTCGTACCTTCGGGCTCGACTATGCTCCAAGGCGGCGACACCGTTGGCTTCGTGGCCCGGAAGGCCGCCATAGCCGGCTTAGAGCGCGTCTTCGGAGGCGCAGGTGGAGCTTAGGGCCCTGGCGCGTTCTCTCGCCGTACTCCTGTCCATCGTGTCGGCCTTCATGGCGGCCTGCCTGGCGGCCGGCGCGGCGCTCGGCGAATTCGGCATGGCCGTCCGTTCCTTCGGCCCCGGCGTGGCGGCGGGCGTCCTCCTGCTTCTCTTCGGGCTCTACCAAGGTAGGCGCAAGGGCAAGCCTAGCCTCTCGCCCCGCGGCGGCTACCTCTTCGTCGTGCTCGCCTGGGCCCTCGCGGCCGCGCTCGGGGCGACGCCCTTCGTCCTATCCGGGGCCGTACCTTCCTGGGTCGACGCGTACTTCGAGTCTATATCGGGCTTCACCACGACGGGCGCCTCTATCCTCACGGATATCGAGGCCCTGCCGCGCTCGCTGCTCCTCTGGCGGGCGACGACGCATTGGCTCGGGGGCATGGGCATCGTGGTCCTGACCGTGGCGGTCTTCCCGCTCTTGGGCATAGGCGGTCGGGCCCTCATGGAGGCCGAGGCCCCCGGTCCGCAGGTGGATAAGTTCACGCCGCGCCTATCCGACACGGCCAAGATACTCTGGCTCATCTACCTAGGCTTGACCGTCGCTCAGACGGCTTTGCTTATGTTCGGCGGGATGGACCTGGTCGACGCCGTCTGCCACGCCTTCGCCACCATGGCCACCGGCGGCTTCTCAACGCGGAACGCCAGCCTCGGCGCTTACGGCTCGGCCTATATCGAGTGGGTGACGATAGCCTTCATGGTGCTGGCCGGCATGAACTTCGCCGTGCATTTCAAGTTCCTACGGCTCGACTTCTCGCCCCTGGCCAAGGACGGCGAGCTGCTAGCCTACCTCATGATCTTTTCGTCCTCGGTCGCGCTCATTACCGTAGCGCTGCTCCGCGCCGGCTCCTACGGATCGGGCGCCGACGCGCTCCGCGGGGCGGCGTTCCAGGCCGCCTCTATCCTGACCACGACCGGCTTCGCCACGGCCGATTACCTCCTGTGGCCGGCCTTGGCGCAGGCCGCGCTCTTCGCCCTCATGTTCGTGGGCGGTTGCGCCGGCTCTACCGGCGGCGGCCTCAAGGTCGGGCGCGTGGTCACCCTGTTTAAGATGGGGCTCTCGGAGATGCGCTACCTGACGAACCCGCGGGGCGTCTACGGCATCTTCATGAACGGCCAGTACCTGAAGAAGATCGGAAGAGCACACGTCTGAACTCCAGTCACCGAATACGAT
>CALKWG010000126.1 GCA_938004315.1 uncultured Spirochaetaceae bacterium | reverse complement strand
GCCCGTTTCAGCTCCGCTGAAACGGTACGCGAAAATCAGCCTTAACCAAAGGCTGATTTTCGCGAGGGATCATAGCTCATCTGGATAGAGCAGCTGCCTTCTAAGCAGCAGGTGGCCCGTTCGAGCCGGGCTGGTCCCAACGTAAACCGGCGAAACTTATCGTACGCGGCTGAGCTTGCGGATGCCCATGACCGCGCCGCCGGCGGCGTAGCCGGCGCCGAGGATGAGGCCGAGCCATTCGAGCCTGAGGAAGAGCAGGGCCAGGGCCGTCGCCCCCAAGGCATAGGCCCCGAACGCGGCGGCGATCCATTTAATCCCGTCCGGCATACCGTCCCTGACCGATTCCTCAAGGAGCAGCGGCGAGCCTAAGGCGGTACCGGCCAGGATGAACGGTAGCACGAGGGTGTAGCCGTAGTAATGGACGCCCCATTCGGCCAGCGCGAAGGCCGCGCTCATGGCGGCGTAGAAACCGAGCGAGAAATTCACGAGATCCCTATAGCCGGTGCCCCTTTCGAGCGATCGGAAGCCCAGGGTAAGGGCGAGGGCCGCGGCGAAGAGCAAGCCGGGCGCGAGGAAATAGCGCAGGTAGAAGCTTGCGACCAGGAGGGCGCCGCCGTAGGCCGGCGCATAGAGCCCGCGGGCCAGGAACCAGACGAGGGCGGCGGGCAGGCCCGCGACGAACCCCAGCACGGCCTTGCTGAAGGGCTTGGGGTCTGCCTTGGGGAACCAGGCGCTCAAGGCCGGCACGACGACGGGCAATAGGAAAAAGGGCAAGAAGTACATGCCCTATTGATAGCACGCGCCGTCCGCCGCGCGCAAGGCCGCGTAATCCTGCGCCCCGGCTAGTCCCGTCGACCCTTTGACGCGTTCGCCGCGCTTATGGTACAATCTCGCCCGCGTCCCGTTCGGCGGGGCTTGCCATAAGGAGGTACATTGGCGGACAACAAGAATCTCCGGACCAACGATCAGATTCGGGTTCGGGAAGTACGTTTGATTGACGACGCGGGCGAGCAGAAAGGCATCGTGCCTACCGTGGATGCTTTGCGAATGGCCCGAGACCTGGGGCTCGACCTCGTAGAGATCGCCCCTCAGTCCAATCCGCCGGTGTGCAAAATCCTTGATTACGGCAAGTTCAAGTTCGAGCAGGAGAAGAAGTTCAAGGACAACCGGAAGAACCAGAAGATCGTCAAGATCAAGGAAGTCCGGATGCAGCCGAAGATCGACGACCACGATCTCGACTTCAAGTCCAAGCACGTGAAGCAATTTCTTGCGGGAGGCGACAAGGTCAAGGTGACCATACGCTTCCGCGGCCGCGAGCTGGCCCATACCGAGATAGGCGAGGACGTCCTGAAGAGCGTCTTAGCCCGAATCGAGGGCACGTTCAACCTCGAGCGCCCGCCAACCATGGAAGGGCGCTTCATGTCGATGATTTTGAGCCCTAAGCCCGGCGTCGGGAAGAAGCCCGAGGCCGCCAAGCCGGCCGTGCCGGTAAGCAACGAACCGAATAGCTAAGGATGGATTGCGATGCCTAAGATGAAGACCAAGCGAGCCGCTTCCAAGCGCTTCTCGCTGACCGCCGACGGTAAGGTTAAGTACAAGAAGATGAACCTTCGCCATATCCTCACCAAGAAGACCAGCAAGCGCAAGCGCCAGCTTCGCGCCGCCGGCTACCTGGCTAACGGCCCGGTCTACCAGATCAAGAAGAAGCTGCTCCCTTACGGCTAGGCTTAGTCGGGGCGAACTCCCATTCGCCCCCTAATCCGCCGCGCGGCGGCTTATCGGGCGCCTCGCCCGACGGATCAGCGTCGCCTTGAAGCCAGTCCCGGGTTTTAAGGCGCGCGAGATCCTCGGCGCACGAGGTCGCCTTTTTATACATTGAAGGAGCTTTACCATGCCTAGAGCAGTTGCCGGTACGAAGCGCAAGGACCACCGCAAGAAGATTCTCAAGCTCGCCAAGGGCTATTGGGGACGCCGTTCCACTAACCATAAGACCGCCAAGGACGCCGTGGCCAAGGCGCTCATGTACGCCTATCGCGATCGCCGCGATAAGAAGGGCCAGTTCCGCAGCCTCTGGATCATCCGCATCAACGCGGCCTGCCGCGCCGAGGGCCTCTCCTATAGCCGCTTCATCGAAGGCCTCAACAAGGCCGGCGTGCAGATGGACCGCAAGATGCTGGCCGACGTCGCCGTCCGCGACCAGGCCGCCTTCAAAGCCGTCGTCGAGCAGGCCAAGGCCGCCCTCAAGGCCTAAGGATGCTGACCCTCGAACAGGTCCGCGCCCTCGAGGCGCGCGTCGAGAAGGCCGTAAACCTGATCGCCGCCCTGCGCGCCGAGAACGGCACCCTACGGTCCGGCTTGGCCGCCGCCGAAGGGCGCGTGGCCGAGCTCGAGGGGCTGGTTCGCGAGTTCCAGGCCGATCAAGCTAGGATCGAGGAGGGCATAGTCCATGCCCTGAAGAAGCTCGACGCCTTCGAGGACGCCGTACACGCCGCGGGCGTCTCCGCGGATCAGGCCGCTCCGCGCCCCGTCGAGGAGAGCCCCGTCGAGGAAAGCCCCGCCTCGGCGGGGGAGGACGCTCCCGAAGCGGTATCCGACGAAGCCGCCGGCGGGTCCGGCGGCGACCTGGACATCTTTTAAGGCGCCCGTGCCCATAGAGACCGTGCGAATAGAGCTCCTAGGCTCTGCTTTCACGATTCAAACCGATGAGCGTCGCGAATACGTCGAATCCCTGATCCGACGACTCCGCGGACGTTTCGAGGAAGTCCGGGCCTCGACCGGCGTGGACGAGCCTTTGAAGCTGGCGCTGCTGGCGGGGCTCTATATGGCCGATGAGTTGGAACGGGCGGGGACGGGCGAAAGCCCGGCCCTCCGCGAGGCCGGCGTCGTGGCCGAGCGCCTGATAGCGCGTATCGACGATATCCTTGAATGAACGGAGCGTATACTATGAGCATGCCCCTAGATAAGCTGATCGAGTACGACGGGAACGCCTACGAGTTCACCGTGGCCGTCAACAAGCGCTCCTACCAGCTCGCCGTGCTCAAGACCCCCGAGGTCGAGGCGAATAACGGCAAGGTCGTGTCGCTCGCCATGCGTCAGATCTTTACCGACCAGATTGAGTATCGTTTCGAATAAGGTCGTAGCGCTCTTCGGCCCGACGGCCAGCGGCAAGACCGATATCCTAAGTCGCGTATTCGCGGGCGGCCGGCTTCGTACGAGGCCGGCCGTCGTCGTCTCCGCGGACTCGGTCCAGGTCTACCGCGGCTTGGACGTCGGCTCGGCTAAGCCGAGTCCGGAGCTCCTGGCGGAGCTCCCCCACGAGCTCATCGACCTTCGCGAGCCGGACGAGGCCTTCTCCGTAGGGGATTTCGTGCGGCTCGCCGACGAGGCCTGCGAGCGCGCCGTCGCCCGCGGCGCCCTGCCGCTAATCTCGGGCGGTACGGCGTTCTACATCAAGGCCTTCATCACCGGCCTGCCGAGCGCGCCGGAGGCCGAGCCCGGGTTGCGGGCCGCGGTGCAGGCCGAGCTCGCCGAGCGAGGCGCGGCCGCCATGCATGCGGAGCTGGCCCAGGTCGATCCCGTGAGCGCCTCTCGCATCGCCCCCGCCGACGCCTACCGCATCAGCAGAGCGCTCGAAGTCTATAGAAGTTCGGGGAGGCCCCTGTCGAGCTACCCCCCGCCGAGCGCGGCGCGCGACCGCTGGGAGGTCCTGGCCTATGCTATAGACCGACCGCGGGCCGAGCTCTACGAGCGCATCGAGGCGCGCGTCGACCTTATGATGGCCGGCGGCCTCCCGGAGGAATTCAGGGCGCTCGTGGGCCGAGGCTACGGCCCCGACGCCCCGGCGCTACGGGCCATAGGCTACGCCGAGTTCTTCGAGGCGGGGGAGGGCGACCCCTACCGCGGCCTTACGCGGCTCGACGAGGTGAGCCGGCTCATTAAGCTCCATACCCGGCGCTACGCCAAGCGCCAGCTGACCTTCATGCGCGCCCTGCCCGGCGTGCGCTGGGTACGCCCCGACGAGGCGGACGCCCTGCCCGACGAGATCGAGGCCTGGCTCGCGCGGCCGGCCGGCGTTGCGGCTTTTTGAATACGGGAAACGATAAGGAGAAACCCATGGCTAGCGACGAATCGAACGCAAACGCGACGCCTTCCGCCGGACGGCGGACGGCCGCCGTCTTCGGGAACCCCATGCCTCAGGCGGTGATCCGCAAGGCGCAGGCTCAAAAAGCCGGTTTCATGAAGCGTTTCGGCGCGGAAGGCGCCGGGCTCGCCGGGCGGGAGGGCCTTGCGCTCCTTGAAAACCCCGTCCTGGGGCCGCGATTGGGCATCAAGACCCTGGCGCTGCCGGGCGAAGCCGGCGCGGCGGCCAGTTTCGACCCCGAGGCCGGCGCCGTCGTCGGGACCATACGCATGGGCTACGGCCATTATAGGATCGCGATGGCCGCGGCCTCGGCACTCAGGCATCGCGGCCGTACGCCGTACTGGTTCGACTTGAACGGCTTCGTCGATAGCCTAGGCGGCAGGGTCGTCGCCCGCTTAAACGAGCTTTATTCCCTCGGCTCTCGGCTATCGCAGCGTTATAAGCTCTTCGATCGCCTGTATTGGGAGCCCCTGAATTCCGAGGGCTTTAAGAAGCTTTCATACAATGCGGTCGACCAGTCCATGGCCGAGCTCTTCGCCCCGCTTTACGCATCCATTCCTCGTGAACTGCCTTTCGTCGCGACGCATGCCTGGCCGGCCCAGGGTGCGGTCCATGCCGGCCTCTCGCGTGTCGTCAATATGATACCGGACAACTGGCCTATGGCCCTGCACCTTGCCGAGGGCGCGACGCACGTGGTTCAAGGCCCCTCGGCGTATATGGGCTATCGCGCCCTACGCGACATGGCGGGCCGTGGTCTATCGAAGCCGTTACCGGCCTCCTCCATCCGCATGGGGGGGCATTTTATAGACCATGAGATCGTGGCAGGTCTTGCGGACGATACGCAGGCCCGCGTCGGCCGCCTCGATCGAGGCGAAGCCAAGCGCATCCTTTTCTCCTTGGGCGGCGCGGGGGCGCAGCTCGAGTACCTGGCGAGCCTCGTCCGCGGCGTCCTGCCCCTGGTCGAAGAGGGCAAGGCGGCCCTCTACCTCAACTTCGGCGATCACGCTACGAGCTGGGAGCGCTTCGAGCGCGAGCTCTTCGCCCCGGGCACGCGATGGGAGGCCCTGCTGACGCGGCACGTCGGCGATTGGGCCGAGGCCGCCGCCTTCGCCGAGGCGGCCCGCGAGGGGAAAGGATCGGCCTTCGAGGGCGTCCACGCCTTCCTGAACGCCGATAAGTTCGCCGCCGTCTACGCCACGAACCTCCTTATGCGCGCTTCCGACCTCCTCGTGACCAAGCCGAGCGAGCTGGCCTACTATCCCGTCCCGAAGCTCATGATCAAGCGCGTCGGCGGGCACGAGCGCTGGGGCGCCATACGGGCCGCGGAGCTCGGCGACGGCAGCTACGAGCTTGAATCGGTAGAGGCCGCCATGCAGATGCTCGGGCTCATGATCGAAGAGCGCGACCTCTTAACCCTGCAGAACGAATGCATTACGCGGAACGCCCGCGCGGGGATCTACGACGGGGCCTATAAGGTGGTCGACTTAGCCCTGGATCGGGCGTAGTTCCGCTCGGCGGCTCGGGCCCGCTCGGGCGGCGGCCGGCCCGCCGGACGGGCCCGGCTTGCCGCTCGGGCGGTCCGGCGGCTATACTCCGCGCCATGTCGATCACCACGCTCCTCACGGCCGTTTTCTTGGCCTTCCTGCCCATATCCGAGCTCCGCGGCGCCATACCCTACGCCGTAGCCCGCGGCTTGCCGCTCTGGCAGGCCGCGCTCTTGGCCGCCTTCTGCAACGCCCTCGTCGCGCCGGTCGCCTACCTCTTCTTGGACACCGCGCACCGGCTCTTCTACCGCTGGGGCTTCTACGCCCGGCTCTTCGACCGTTTCGTCGAACGCTCGCGCGCTAAGATCCATGAGCAGGTCGAGCGCTACGGCTACCTGGGCATACTGCTCTTCGTAGCCGTCCCCCTGCCCATCACCGGCGCATGGACCGGCACCCTGGGAGCCTGGATCCTGGGCCTGAGCCGCCGCAAGACCATGCTGGCGGTGGCCGGCGGCGTCGTCGTCTCGGCGACGATCGTCAGCCTGGTCGTCGGCTTGGGAGCCGGCGCCTTGTCGCTCTTCGTCAAGGAGCTCTAGGCCTCCCCATGCACCTAGACTATAAAGCCGAGCTCAACCCCGAGCAGTACGAGGCCGTTACGACCATCGACGGCCCCGTCCTCATCATAGCCGGGGCGGGTTCGGGAAAGACCCGCGTCATCACCTTCCGCGCCGCCTATATGCTCGATAAGGGCGTGCCGCAGTCGGCCATCCTGGCCCTGACCTTCACCAATAAGGCGGCCAAGGAGATGGCCGAGCGCGTGAAGCACGTCACCGGGAAGAAGCTCCAGAGCCTCACCGTGAGCACCTTCCACTCCTTCGGCGTCAAGATACTCCGGAAGGAGATCCATCGCCTGGGCTGGCGGGACAACTTCTCCATCTACGACGAGGTGGACCGGACCCAGCTCCTCAAGGACTGCGCGCGCGAGGTGGGCTTTAAGACGGACGCCTTCGACCCTGCCAAGGCGGGCGTCGTCATCTCCGACGTCAAGACCGGCCGCCGGGCCTGGGCGGACGACGCGGACGGCTACGAGAAGGTCTTCCACGAGTACCAGGCCGCCCTCAAGGCCTACAACGCCGTGGACTTCGACGACCTCATAGGCCTGCCCATCAAGGTGATGGAGCTCTACCCCGAGGCGCGCGAGGCCTATCGCGAGCAGTACCGCTACATCATGATCGACGAGTTCCAGGATACCTCGCTACAGCAGTATCGCCTTATGCGCCTGTTATCGCGCGATAACATTTGCGTGGTGGGCGACGATGACCAGTCGATCTATTCATGGCGCGGCGCTAATTACGAGAATATCATCAACTTCGAGAAGGACTGGCCCCATCGTAAGGAGATCACGCTCTACCGCAACTACCGCTCCACGAGCACCATCCTGGACGCGGCCAACGCCGTGATCCAGAACAACTCCAACCGCAAGCCAAAGGACCTGAAGAGCCCCGTGGAGGGCGGCGCGGCCATCGAGCTCTACGCGCCGGAGGACGAGGTCGCCGAGGGCGAGTTCATCGCCCGCTCCATCAAGGAGCTCAAGCTCCGCGACCGGCTGCGCTACGACCAGTTCGGCGTGCTCATACGCACGAACGCCCTGACCCGCCACCTGGAGGAGTCCTTCCTGGCCGCCCAGGTGCCCTACCGCGTGACCGGCGGCACCAGCTTCTTCCAGCGCAAGGAGATCAAGGACGTCATCTCCTACCTGCGCGTCATCGCGAACCCGGACGACGACGTCAACCTCATACGCATCGCCAACGTCCCCCGCCGCGGCATAGGGCGCCGCTCCCTCGAGCTCCTGTCCGACGTGGCCAAGGCCCGGTCCTGCTCCATCCGGCACGCCATGGAGGCCGTCCGCTCCGACCATGCGATCGATTTCCCCGAGCGCACCAGGCAGGACGTCGACTCCTTCCTGTCGCTCCTCGAGTTCTTCCGCGAGGAGTTCAAGGGGCGGCGCAACCTCTCGCTCAAGGTACGCAAGCTCGTCGACACGATCGATTACTGGGGATATCTCGTGGCGGAGAACCAGCATAGCGACAAGGCGGCGAAGTGGAAATTCCTCAACGTCGAGAGCCTCATACAGGGCATCGACGTCTGGGAGAAGGATCCCGACAACCTCGAGCCGACGCTCTACGCCTGGCTCAACCGCATCTCGCTCATCACCCGCGACGACCAGGACGAGGACGAGGGCGGCAAGGTCAACCTCATGACCATACACGCGGCCAAGGGCCTCGAGTACGAGGTGGTGTACGTGGCCGGTTGCGAGGACGGGATCATCCCGCACGCCCGCGCGCTAGAGGAAGGCGAGGGCAACCTGGAGGAGGAGCGTCGCCTCTTCTACGTGGCTATCACGCGAGCCAGGCGGCGCCTCCTTATAAGCTCGTGCCGACGGCGTCGCCGCAACGCCATGCCCGTGGACTGCGCTCCCTCGCCGTTTCTCTCGGAGATACCTGAAGAATTGGTAAGCTGGGTAGAGGACGAAGCCCCGCTCACCGAGGCCGACGCGGCGGACGCCTGGAGCCGCGTGCACGCGATGTTCGGGGCGAACGAGGAGAAGGCCGGGGCGTAGCTTTAGGGGGCGCGTCGGCGCCGCGTTCAATCCCGGATCAGCATCCAGGTGAGCTCGTGCTTGTTGTGCCACAGGCGTACGACCCGTGAGCCGGGTACGGCGGCGAAGCGCTCGGTAGCGGCGCGGTCCCAGTCGGCGCCTTGCATCTTGATCGTGCAGACGAAGTTCCGCGCCAGGCCCGAGTCGAGCCAGAGGCTCACCCAGTCGTAGAGCGCCGGCGGGTAACAGATCACGTCCGAACAGAGCCAATCCACCGGCCCGATGTCGTCCGGCTTGATGGTGAAGGCGTTATGCTTCATGAAGCTGACTCCCGGCATCGCCATGACCGAGTCGTCCAGGGGCGCGCGGTCTATCGCGATGACCTGGGCGCCCAGGCCCGCCAAGGCCCAGGTCCAGCCGCCAGGGCTGGCCCCCGCGTCGACGCAGCGGCTGCCCGGACCGGGCATGGCCCCCGCCATGATCAGTGCCTCCCAGAGCTTGCGGTAGGCGCGGCTCGGGGGGCCTTCCTTATCCTCGGCGAAGGACAGCTCCCCGTTCGGCCAGGGGCTCGTGCAGGAGGCGCTGGCCATGAGCGTATGCTCGTCCAGGAGCGTGAAGGCGCCCATCGGCGTTTCGGGTAGCTTAAAGGGAAAAGCCTTGGGCTTGGACGGCAACGGCGGCAGGGCCTCGGCGATCAGGGCCGTGCGCCGGGCGAGCCTGGCCGGGTAGGGGGCCCAGTTGCGCTGGACGGCCCGCAGGGCGGCGGCGGCCTCCTTGATAGAGCCGAACTCCAGGGTGAAGGGCTTCAGCCAGACGTTGCGCGCCCAGTATACGGGGCGCGCCGCTCCCATCACGGTGAGGAGCTCGCCGTCGCTTCGGTAGGGTTCGGGAAGCTCGGAGCGCAGGTGGCGCTCGAAGCCGGGCGCGGCGTGGTAGCAGGCGGCGTCGAGGTAGCGGGCTTCGCCGGTCATATGAACTTATGCTCCTTGGCGGCGGCTAGGAGTCGCGCGTTCCAATAGTTGCTCTCCATGTACAGCGAGCGGGTAAAGCGCTCCTCGATCTTGCCCGAACGCTGCTGCAGGGCCTTGAAGGCGCGAGACAGGACGGTTTGGCGGTCTATCGGCGGGTCCTCTAGCTCCTCCTCCATCCGGTAGCATAGGTAGCAGTAGAGGGCGCTGTTCGGCCCGTACCGCCCGGCTTCCTCGCGCAGCATCGCGTAGAGCGCCGCGGCGTGCCGCCCGTCGCCCGTAGCCATGCCTAAGCTAAAAAGGCGTAGCGCTTCCTCGAAGTCGGCGAGCGCGCGATCGGCCTCGCCGAAGCCGGCGCATCGGCCCTCGTGCTCGGTGAACAGGCTGTGCCAGGCTATGGCGTCGGCCGGTAAGAAACTGCGGCCGGCGGCGTCCGATAGCCTGGCGTCCTCCAAGACGGCGGCGGCGGCCGAGAAATCGCCGCGCAGGGCGGCGGCTTCGGCCAGGAAGGCCCGGGCTTCGCGGTCGTCGCCGAGGCTCCGTAGGACGAGCTCGGCTTCGTCGCCTCGGGCCGCGTAGGCCAGGGCCCGGCCGCGCCAGGCGCTCGCCCGCTTCGCCTCGGCGGAGAGTCCGTAACGCGTCGCGAAGCGCTCGATCGAGGCGCAAGCTTCGGCGCAGTCGTCGTAGGCCCCTAGCTCGAAAAGTAGCCTCGCCTTGAAGAGACGCATCGCGCAGAGGTAATCGGCCAAGGCGCAGCGCGAGGCCGCGTCCTCCGCCTCGTCGGCCAAGGCGGCGGCCTTGACGAGCGCGCCGGCCATGAACTCGCCGACGGCCCGCCCGTAGGCGGCCAGCATGCGTTCATACTGGTCGCCATACGATTCGGCCAGCTCCTGGGCGTTCGTGAGGTAGTCGGCCGCCTCGGTAGCTCGTCCCAAGGCGAGCGTGGCCATGCCTATGAGGCGGTGGGCGCGTAGCTGGAGCTTGCGCGCCTCGCCTAAGTCCAGGGCCAATATCGCCGCGCGCGCGCCCTTGCTCGCGCCCCCCGCCTCGCCCCGCGCATAGGCCAACTCGCAGGCGGCTAAGCCGCGCGCCAGCTCGCCGCCGGCGGCGCGGAGCCTAGCCGCGGCGTCCTCGGCGGAGGCCCGGTCGCGCCGCCTCAAGGCCAGCCAGAAGCCGTGGGCCGCGTCGAGCTCGGCGCCGAGGCTGCCGGCGTCCAAGGCCGGGGCCTCGGCGCGGCTTCCGAGGCTGTCGTTGAAGACGCAGTCGTAGGCCAAGGATCGGTCGCAATCCTCGCCGAGGCGCCTGAGGAGCGCCCCGTTCGGGTAGAGTTCGCCGCGACGATAGAGCGAGAGGAGGAAACGGTCTATGGCCCGATCTACGGCCGGAAGGTCGTCGGGCGCCGCGGCGCGCAGCTCGCCTACCGAGAGGGGGCGCAGCGCCGATCCGCGCGGCTCCTCCAAGAATCCCGAACGGGCCAGGAGTTCGCTCAGGGCCTGGGAGCCCGCTTCGCCGAGGCCGAGCGAGGCGAAAAGTTCGTCGAGGCGCTTCTCGCCTAAGAAGCCCTCGCAAGCCAGCGCGACGTAAAGATAGAGGGCCGCCTCCCGGGGCAGGAGGCCGAGCAAGGCTTCGTCGCCCTCGGCGCGCGGCCGACCGGGCCTCTGCTTCCCGGCCAGCCTGGCGAGCCTGGCCCCGACGGGGCCGCGGACGGGATAGTCGCCTTCGCCCAGGGCGGCGCCGAGGGCCTCCTCGAAGTCTACGCGATCGGGGACCTCCACCGCGACGGAGCGGCGATGCGGTCCGAGCCAGTCGTCCGGCGTCTCGCCCGGGCTGAAGACGAGGTAGCGCTCGTTTCCGCGGCCGTCCCGTAGGCGCGCCGCGATGAGCCGCCTCGCCTCCTCGTCGAACAGTTTGGGCGCGTCGCAGACGAAGACGGCGCCGCGCTCCGACAAGGAATCCAGGATGCGATCCAGCGCCAGGGCGCAGGCCGCCGCGCGTTGGCCGTCGAGCGCGTCCGAATAGACGCTGGCGGCGTATCGCGCCAAGGCGTGGCCCTCGAGCGCCTCGTCCTCGGCGAGGGCTTCAGCGGATCCGGCGAGGCTGGAGTAGGGGCTGAGCGCCTCGACCAAGGGTGAAAAAGCCCGCCTGGCGGAGGGGTAGGCCCTAAGCGTCACGACCGGCCGAGGTTCGAGCCGCCGGGCGGCCTCGGCTGCCAGGAGGGAAAGCTTACGGCTGGGCTTGTATCCTTCCAAGCTGACCAGGCGCTCCCGCGCGTCCAGCGCCTCGCCCAAGCGTCGCCATGCCGGGTCGGGCGATCGCGCGGGATCGTAGAAGACGCCGGCGTCGGCGCCGCCTATCGCCGATCGATGGACGGCCTCGTACCAGGGCGAGCCGTCGCCGGCGGGGCGCAGGTAGTCGCGCAAGGCTGCGCGGAGCTCGTCGCTTACCAGGCAGGCGGAGCCCGCGGGCGAGCCGAGCCGCATCGCTCCCATTACCGAGGCCGCGTCTTCGGGCGACTCGGCCATGCACATGCAGACCGAGGAGCCGCCGACGAAGCGGCGCTCGCCGCGTACGATCTCCTGGGCGCGGGCCGCCGCCTCGGCTACGAGGAAACGGCTGAACGGTCCGTCCGCCCTGAACGCGGCGGCTATGGGATGGGCCTTAGGCGATACCTCGCCGCCGAAATTTTTAAAAAGGCCGCGTAGCTCCGCTTGGAGGGCTGAAAGCTCGGCCGGCTCAAGGACGTCGAGCTGCGAGAAATAGTCGATGTAGACGGCGCAGTAGATCATGGCGGCTCCCGGCATCCGGCGTGCTCCGCTCAGTATAGCTCATGCTCCGGCCGCGGCGAAAGTAGCGCGGGCGCTTTTCTCTTGACGGTATTTTTTTGGCCGTGCTACAATTGCGCGCAAGGGGTAGGCGCGTCCTCCCGGTATGCCGCCGAGCAATCGTTCTTCATAAGGATGCCCATGACCGTGAGTTCGTTTACCCTGATGCTTGAATCGGCGTGGCCCGCCCGGCTCCTCGGCCTGGCTATCGCGGCCTCGCTGTTCGCCTACCTGCGGCGTAAGGATACCGAGGGGCAGTTCAGCCTCTATCTGTCCGCGCTCGCCTTCCTCTTGGTCAGGGATACGGTCCGCGCGCTCCTGCCGTTGGGCGGGCTCATGCTCGTCTCGGATATCCTTCATTACTGCTTCGCCTTGTTCATATTCATGTATCCGTACAAGGCGTCGCGGTTCGTCCTTTTCCCGGCCTTGATCCTCAACCTAGCCTTGGCGTCGCTCTTCGCCGCCGACCGCGCGCTCGGCTTCCTCGGCTCCCTGCCCGAGCGCGTCGTCGCCTTGGCGCTGCCCGTGAACGCGGTCCTGATCGGGCTCGCCGCCTTCCTGCGCCGCAAGGAAGGCGGCGGAAGGCAGATACCCGGCATGATCTGGCCGTACGCCGCCGCGCTCCTCGCGGCCTACGGCGCGTCCGTCGTCGTTCTCGGGTACGCGTCTCCGGTCATAGAGCGCCTCGCGGTACCGCTCTCGTACGCCTGGCTCGTCATGGCCGCCCTGGCCGCCCTCGAGCTGCACGATAGGCAGCTGCTCTCCGCGGTCGCCTATTACGAGGGCTCGATCGATTCGCTGTATAACGTCCTCCTCGGCACCGGCAGCGCCTTGAAGGGCGAGTTCACCACCGAGGAGCTCTTGAAGAGCATGAACGAGGCCATCGCCGCCGAGACCGGCGCCGACGGCGGCGTCATCTTCTTAGTCGACGAATTCGACGACCTCATCGTCTGCAAATCATACGTGGGCTCCTACCCGCCGCCGGTGACCCTGCCCGAAAGCCTGCCGCGCAAGCAGAACCGCGTCGAAACCTACATGAAGCACATCCAGTTCAGGCTGGGCGAGGGCATCTTCGGCGACGTTGCGAAGACCGGGCGCAACGTCTTCATACCCGACGTGGCCAAGGATCCCCGTATCGCGATCAACGGCGAGGAGGACTTCTTACGGATCTCGTCCTTCATGGCCGCGCCGCTCATGGTGGGCGACAAGATCATCGGCCTCGTGTCGGTAATCCGGAAAGACCCGGCCAATCCTTTCGAGGAGGCGGACTTCGACCGGCTGAAGCTTCTGGCTAACTTCGGCACCCTGTCGGTCTCGAGCTTTTTCTCGTACCTGGAGGCCCGCGAGCGCAGCGGCCTGGAGCAATCGGCCGATATCGCCGCCGACATACAGCGGAGCATCATCCCCAAGAAGGTGCCTCAGTTCCCCGGCTTGGGCCTCGGGGCTTTCAGCCTACCGGCCCGCGGCGTGTCGGGCGATTACTTCGACGTGATCCAGACCCGCCCCGACCGCGTGGTGTGCATCGTCGGCGACGTGGCGGGCAAGGGAGTCTCCGCGGCCCTGATCATGGTGATGATCCGGGCCATCCTGCACCTGGTCACCAATACCAACAAGGATATCGCTACGGTGCTCAACTGGGTGAACAAGGGCATCACCGGCAAGATAGACCTCGATCACTACGCCACCCTGGCCGTGATCGCGGCCGATACGCGGACCGGCGAGGTCGAGTACGCCAACGCGGCGCACCAGCCGGTCCTCGTCTTCAGGCGCTCGACCGGGGCCGTCGAGACCCTCGACCTGAAGAGCCTACCCATCGGCGTCGAGCGCGCCACCGAGTACGGGCGCAAGGCCCTGCGCCTGGCCCCGGGCGACGTCGTCGTCATGTATACCGACGGCATCGTCGAGGCCATGAACGAGCAAGGGAAGCAGTACGGCCGCAAGGGCCTGTCCCAGGTGGTGGAGAAGAACCGCGACCTGGCGGCCAAGGAGATAGCGGCCAAGATCAAGGGCGACCTGGCGGCCTTCGTCGGTTCGGTCCGGCAGCACGACGACCAGACGGTGGTCGTGCTGAAGATGTCGCAATAGCGGGGGAGGAACGCGCAGATGGAGCTCAAGATCCGGAAGAGCGGCGATAACTACATCATAGACGTCAACGGCGAGATGGACCTCTACAATTCGTACAAGCTCAAGGAGCTCGTGATGAAGATGCTCGAGAAGAAGGTCGAGCGCTTCATCATCAACTTGGAGAACGTGGACTATATAGACTCCAGCGGCATCGGCGCCCTCATCTATATCTGCTCCACGATCAAGAAGATGAATTTTAAGCTGATCATCACCAACATCCACGGTTCGGTGAAGAAGGTCATAGAACTTACCAAGCTTATGGGTTACTTCCCGATAACGAATAGCATCGAGGAAGCCATCCAGCAGATGGAAGACTAAGGGGGAGCCATGGCGAACGATACCACCTACTTAAGCGAGATCCACGAGATCCGCGTGGACGAGAACAGCCCCCTCTTCGACAAGACCGGCCTGCTCTATAAGGAGTTCCCCTCCGACTACCGCCAGATACGCTACTTCACCCTGCTCATCGTGCAGTCCGCCCCGCTCGAGATCAAGGAGATCAACCTGCTCGAGCAGCAAATCAGCGAGGTGATCAAGAACGCGGTCAAGCACGGCAACCAGTGCAAGCCCGAGAAGAAGGTCCGCGTCTGGTATTCGTTCGACTCCAGCCATGCGCAGCTCATCGTGCAGGACGAGGGCGAGGGCTTCAAGGACCTGGAGAAGTGGAACGAGTTCAACCGTAAGCGCCTCGAGATCCTGTCCAAGCAGGATTACGAAGGCCTAGCCGACTACGTCTCGTTCCGTACCCAGAAGAGCGACGACAACGACGGCGGCAACGCGTTGTTCGCGGCGCTCGAGTATTGGAACGGCGGCTTCGTCTATAACAACAAGCGCAACGCCGTGGCCATGCTCAAGAAATTCCCGCAGAAGAAGCACGCCATAGGCTAAGGCCGCGTCCCTAAGGACCGGCCTACGGCCGCAGGATGCGTATGCCCTCTATGGACCGGCCGTCCTCGTCGGTGAACGGCCGCCCGTAGAGGTACTCGAAGAGGAAGCGGAAATCCTCCGGCGCCATGGCGTCGAGCTCGATGCCGAAGCAACCCTCGCGGCGGTCGGCGTAATGGCTCCTGACCACGCCCGAAGCCTCTACCTTGCGGCGCCTGGCCGTCATGCTCACGCTTACCCGCAGGCCTTCCTTGAGCGCTCGTATGAGCTTCTCGTCGCGGCAGGCGAAGAGTATGCCGCCGGCCGAGACGTCCAGGACCTCGGTCGCGTACTCCTCGGTCAAGGTCGGCGCCCCCTTGAAGTAGCCGTGCAACTTGAGCGACCAGGCCAGTGAGCGGGCGAAGGCCCAATAGGTCTCGACCGTCCTCAGGTCGAAGGGCGGCATGCCCTGCTGCCGGTTAACGAGGCTCACGTGCCCTATGGCGTAGTCCTGGAAGAGGATGGGTACGAGTATCTCGGCCAAGACGCCCTGGGTCCTGCGCGAACGCTCTATGCGCGCCACCTCGTCCAACGCGAACTCCCGGTCCAGGCCCCCCTCCATGAAATAGGCGCAGAAGTCTTCCTTGGTGAGTATGGTGCGCTCCGAGAAGGGATCGGTCATGGGTACGCCGGCTATGGCGCTGGGCATGAAGAATATCCTGCCGGTGGAGCTCGCCAGGAGCTCGACCGGGCCCTCGGGCTTACGGCCCTTGTACATGACGACGCCGCGCTCGCCGGCGCTTAGGGCGGCCTTGCGCTCGAACTGGGCCATCAGCTCCCGTAAGTCGGCGGGATCGAAGCCCGGGGACAGGTAGTCGTCGCTCGCGGCGGCGTAGCCTTGGCTTTGGGGGAAGTCTAGGTCGTAGCGCTCGCCGGCGAAGGAGAAGGAGACGGCGAGGTCCCCCGGGGGCGGCAGGCGCGCGAAGCGGCGCGAGAGATTCTTATACAGCGCGTCGGGCATGCTCACCGCCAGGACGCGCTCGCCGGGCTCGACGACGCGCGACTTGAAGGCTATGGTCTGGCCGCGGACGTTGTAGCGGAAGTCCAGGGCCTTGCCTTTTTGCAGGAGGGCCAGGGGAGCCTCGTGCGACAGGCGCAGGAGCCCCTTATCGACGGCGGCGATGCGCACGGTCCATTCGGCGTTGCCGGTGGTCATGATGAGCTCGGCCTTCTCGCGCATGGCCGCGGTGAGGAGGAATTCCCTCTCGACGTTTTTAACCAGGGATGCCATATGGGCCTAAGTATGCGATAGGGCGCCTTAAAAATCCAGCGGCGGCCGCCAGGCGCCAGCCTCGCCGCGCTCCTTGGGTCCCTCGAACTCTACGAATTCGACGAGCCACGCGCCTTGGGCGCTCGGGTAGAGGGCCGCCCTCCCGGCGTACGATACATCGTCGCCTAAGAGCCTGAACGAGACGAAGAGGCCGCCGTTCCGTTCGACCGGCGGGGCGAAGCGGAGGCGGCCTCCCATAGCGGGTATGGCCCCGCCGTGCGCCGCGGTGGCGAGGGCCGCCCCGAAGGGAGAGAAGGCGCTTTCATCGAGGCGCCCCGCCTTCAAGCCTTCGCCGAGCGCCTCGAAGGCCGCGAGGCGCGGGTCGACCCCGGCTCGGGCTAGGGGACCGAGCTCGTAGTCGGCGGCGGCGACCGTTTGGAAGGGGCGTAGGGCGATGAAGCGATCGTGCCCCCCGAGGCCGGGCGCGGCCAGGGGCGACTCGGCGGGCTTAGGCGCCGCCCTCGCCGGCGGCGCCCCGTCCACGGCCTCGGGCCGCGGGGGAGCGACGGCGCCGCGGCCGGCGCGCGCCCCCTCGACGGGGCCGCCCGCGGCGGCTCCCGGCCCGCCGCAGGAGGCGGCGAGCAGGCAGAGCGCGGCGAGCGCGGCGAACGCGGCGTTTCGTGGCATGGCTCCATAGTACGCGAGCGATCGTCGCGCGGCAATACTTGCAAGAAGCCCATCTTCGAGTACAATTACGGTACGCCGGAGGAGCTGCATGGAAATCCGCAACCTAATGGAAGATCTCGTACAGGCTACGGTGGCCGAGCTGTTCGCCTCGCAGGCTAAAGGCGCCGCCCAGGGCTTCTGCACCTGCGATCAATGCCGCCTTGACGTGGCCTGCTTCGTCTTGAACCGGCTCAAGCCCGAGTACGTCGTCTCGGGCCGCGGCGTCGCGTATACCGAGCAGGACTACGTCGAGAAGCTCCAGAAGACCGCCGACGTAGTCTCCTTAGTGCGGGAGGGTTGGGCGAAGATCAACTCCTCGCCTCGCCCTTACCATGTCGGCGAAGCCTGCTGCAAGGACTACGAGCTTCCCAAGGGGCCGCTTTTTAACCTGCCGCCGCTCATGGGCAGGCTCTTCAACGGCAACACCTTCGAACCCATCGCTACCGGGGCGCTGCGCCTCGAGGCCGACGGCGCGCCGGCGCGTATGATGGACGCGCACTGGCAGAACCCCTATCCCCTCGTGCCCAACACCGCCGGCACCTTCATCTTCTGGCCCCTACCCGTGGCCGCCGGTTCCGTCGGCGAGGAGAGGACCTTCAGCTTCATGATAGCCGGGGAGTTCGAGGGTTTCGAGCCGCTGGGGCACTACGTGGAGCTAAGGCTCGTCGCCGAGGCCGAGGCGGTCAATAGCTTCTCCCTGGCCCACGTCCATAAGCTGGGGGACCTCTACCTCTTCCCGGCCTAGCGCATCATGCCGGCGAGCTCGCCGGCCGAGACGAGCTCGAGGTAATACAGC
>CALKWG010000125.1 GCA_938004315.1 uncultured Spirochaetaceae bacterium | reverse complement strand
GCCCTGCCGGGCGTGCGCATAGCCCGCCTCAATTCGGAAGACGAACTCGTGCGGGCCCTGGCCGCCGCCGACTACGACGCCGGCGTCGTCATACCGCCGGGCTTCGACCGCGAGCTTAGGGAAGGCCGCCGCCCCGTCCTGGACCTGCGCTTCTCGGGCGAAAGCTACGCCGTGAACCGCCTCGTACTGGCCGTGGGCGCCATAGACGGCGTCCGCGCCGTGGAGGGCGGCGAGCCGCCCGCCCGCGTCGAGCTCATACGCGCCGAGCCCGGCGAGCCCGCGCCCCTGGCCACCCGCTTCGTCCCCGTCATCGCCTTCTACGCCTTCATCATGGCCGGCCTCTTCGTGCCCGCCTCGCTCCTCGTGGAGGAGAAGGAGCGCCGCACCATCAGCGCCGTCCTGGCCAGCCCCGCCGGCATCGGGGAGGTCCTGGCGGCCAAGGCGCTCCTGGGCGTCGTCCTGGCCTTCCTCCTCGTCCTGGCGAGCCTCCTATTGAACGGCGTAACCGTCCGCGACTTCCCGGGCCTGGCCGTCGTGCTCCTCGTGTCCGGCGCGTTCTGGGCGGCCCTGGGCTCGCTCATCGGCGTGGTCGCGCGGAGCTCGGAGATGCTCTTCGCCGTCGTCAAGGGCTCGGGCGCCTTCCTCTTCGCCCCCGTGGCCTTCTACCTCTTCCCCGACTGGCCGCGCTGGATAGCCCGCCTCTTCCCCACCTATTGGGCCATCGACCCCCTGTGGCGCATGGTCGCCGAGGACGCGGCCTTGGCGGACGTGCTCGTTCCCCTCCTCGTCACCGCACTCATGGCCCTTGCCCTCGCCGTCCCCTTGGCCATCCTGGGCAAGAGGATGCAACGTCAACTAGCGTGATCATATCATAACCATGTTATCGTATTATTAGGGGGGCCTGCCTCGCGCCTTGCGGCGCGAGGCACCGGGCTTGGTCGGGGGTTCCGTCGCGGCCCTTGGACGGGCAAGACACCTGCGGCCCGCTTCCGCACGGCGGGCGGCCCCCCCCGGGCTAGGCCGCGGGCCGCGACCGCCCCTTGCGGGGCGCCCCGCCCATCCCTGGCCCGCCGCCCTCGGGCAGGCTCAAGGGGGCTCGAGCCCGCGCCATGGCGGCGCGGGCGGCCGGCCTTGACGTAGGCGGCCGGCCGGCGGAGAATGCCCCGATGGATAAACGAAAGCCCCCCCGGCGGCCGACCAGCGCGGACGTGGCTCGCGCGGCCGGCGTATCCAGGACCCAGGTTTCCTACGTCCTCAACGACACCGGCGGCGAGCACGTGAGCCGCGAGAGGCGCGTGCGCATCATGGAAGCCGCCCGATCGCTGGGTTACCTGCCCCACAGCGCCGCCCAGGCCCTGCGCCGCGGCTATCGCAACGAATTCGCCATCTTCTTCCCGGCCCCCTATACGCCGCGCATCAACGAGATGCTCGGCGCCGTGCATCAAAGGGGCTTAGCGGACGGCTGCGCCCCCACGCAGTACTCGTTCAACTCCTATGCCCATCCCGAACGCAAGCTCGAGGCCTTCAAGCTGCTCTTGGCCAGCCGGCCCCGGGGCCTCTTCTGCAGCCTCCTCGACCTGGGCATGGAGGAGATCGCCATGGCCAAGGACGGCGGCGTCGAGCTCATACTCGCCTTGGACGTGGAGCGCCATGAGGGCCTGACCACCCTCCTGAACCCGGCGTACGGCATAGGCTACGCGGCCGGGGAGCACCTGGTCGGGCTCGGCCATCGGCGCATCGGGCTCATACGCCCGAGCGATCCCATCCAAGCGCGGCCCTTCGAGCTCAGGCTTCGGGGCTTCGCGAAAGCAGCGGAGGAGAGCGGCGGCGCCGAGCTCGTCGTCATGCCCTGGCCGAGCGAGAATCTCAGGCCCACCATGCGCTACGCCGATGATTTCGTCCGTGAGCGGCTGAGCGCCCCCGACGCCCCGACGGCGCTCTACGCGTACAGCGACGATTACGCGCTGCCGCTCCTGGCGGCCCTCACGGACCGCGGGGTCCGCGTCCCGGAGGATCTATCGCTTCTGGGTACGGACGACCTGCCCTACGGCGCCATGGCGCGCCCCGCGCTCAGCACCGTGGAGCTCGACGCGCGCAGCCTGGGCGAACGGGCGGTAGAGCTGATGAACCGCCTATTGGTCGAAGGCCCCGCCGTCTCGGAGCCCGACCCGCGGCCGCGGGTCATAGCGCGGGCGAGCACGGCCGCGCCTTAGACTCAGCCCACGTACTTCTTGCCTATGATAGAGTCGATATCGAAGCGCACTATGGTAACGGCGCCGTAAGAGGCGTCGTCCTTGATGTTCCTAGCCAGGATCGGATCCGGATCCTCCTCCAGGTGCTTGAGGAGCACGAGGAGGCCGTGCTTCTTCTCGTCCAGCTCGTCTACGACGCGTAGGGTCCCGCGCAGGACGAGCGACTCGTAATCGTGGTCGCAGCGACCATGCAGGTAACCATTATCTTTTATAAGCGTCGCGCAAGCCTTGCCGTTGGCGGCGATGAAGTCAAGCTTGTCGCCTTTATTCGCGCAATGGAAGTAGAGCCGCATGGGCTCGCGATCCAAGCCGTAGCTCAAGGTGACGATATAGGGCTCGTCGCCGCGGCAAAGCGCCAGGGTGACGAACTTCCCGCGCGCTAGGAGCGCGAGCTTCTCCTCATCGCCCATGATCTCGTTCTTCTTCCGCCTCGGATGGTAGCGTTCCATCTAATTTATCACGCCGGCGAACAGGAGCGCGCCTAAGACGGCGAGGCCCAGGCCCAATACCGCGTAGAAGATCCTGGCCCCGTCGCGGCCCATGACCTTCACGAAGAAGCGCGCCTTCCTATGCTCCATGAACCAGTTAAAATTCATGGCCGCGCAAGCCAGCGTAAAGATGCCGGCCGCCGCGATGATCAAACCGCCGTAGTTCATCGTTCCCTCCCGACCGCGCTAGGCGCGGAGTATCTTGTCCATGGGCTTACCCTTGGCCAGCTCGTCCACGAGCTTGTCTAAGGAGCGCATAAGACGCATCGTCCCGTCCTTGATCTCCTCTACCCGGTAGCCGCAGATAACGCCCGTGATCTTGGAGGCGTTCGGATGGATGCGCGGCGCGGCGGCGAAGAAGGCCTCGAACGAGGCGCCCGACTCGACTTGGGCCTTTAGGCCCTCGTCGTCGTAGCCGGTCAGCCATTTGATGATCTCGTCCACCTCGGCCCTGCTCCGGCCCTTGCGCTCGGCCTTCTGCACGTACATCGGGTAGACGCTCGCGAAGGGCATCGCGCGCGCGCGCACGGGATCGGCCGCGCCTTGGTCGCCATTCTTCATGCTAGGCTCCTTGCCGGCCTATACTAAACCGGCGGTTCAGGATTTGTCAGCCACTGGTCTCAGACGGAGCGTCGCGATATGGCGAGCGGGGAAGAATTCATAGAGCTGCAACGACTCCACTATCCCCGTAAAAGGGCTGAACGAGCTTAAGGCGATCTTGGCCGCGGCGTGAACGGCCGGCGGCTCATCGATGAGCAAGGTCACGTGCGGCGTCCATGAGAACGTAGGCCCGAAGCGCTCCCTCAAGCCTAGCATCGCGCCGTCGGCGTCGGGGGCGGCGAAAAGAACCTTCGATCCGGAGAAGATGCCGATATGGTTGAAAGATACTGTAAAGCTCCCGATCGCCGCCGCCGCGTCCTTCGTCAAACGTAGGAACTCCTCTTCGGCTATCCCTTCGAACGATCCCATGGTGATATGGGGCCGTAATCCAGGGGTCTCCGTTCCGACGTAACCCGCGGCACGGATAGCGGCCTTCATGTCCTTAAAGTAGTCGTTCGTGGCGTGGTCGAAAGTCGCCAGCACATAAAACCGTTTATCCCTCATGCCTAGCCTCGCGATTCACGGCGACGCGCCTCTCGTACAGCAGCGCCGCGCCGGCCATGGCCGCCGTATCGATGGCGCTCCGTAGGAGCATCTGAGGCATGACCCCGGCGAAGATCAGCCCGATAAAGGCGTTGAAGATAGCCCAGTTCAGCCCGTAGATCAGCGCTAGGTCGCGTACGAGCCGGCGCGCGCCGCCGGCATGCAGGGGCCGGATTATCGCGTACGAAAGGCCGAAGGCCGCGCCCAGGGCGAAGTTCCAGACGGCAGTCTGCAATGGATAGCGCGCTAGATCGCTGGCTATGACGCCCAGTAGATTGCTCGCCGTCCTGACCGAACCCACGGCGAGCATGAAAAAAGGCAGGGGAGAAAGGAACGGCGCGGCGCGCTTGGTTTCATCAGGGGCGGCCGCGGAGACCGCGGCCCGGACCGGCGCTAGAAAGAAGCGACCCAGGGCCAGGCACAGGAGTAGCGCCGGCAGCGCGTCGGCGAAGCCCATATAGGCTTGATACGCCACGAATTCCCGCCCCCATGAGGCGAAGGGCGAAGCCTCCACCACGACCTCCTGCATCCCTACCATGTACAGAAGGGCGAAGCCCGCGCCCAAGGCGGCCCCCGTCCGAGCCGGAGAGGCCGCGGAGCGCCGGCTAAAACGGAGCGTCGAAGCCGAGCAGTGGGCGAAGAGCAGGATGAAGTACAAAGACGCGACGAAGGGAAAGCCGAGCGTCCTCACGAGGAAGCTATCGAAGATCTCCTCCGGCGCGGCCGCCGGGACGATGGCATGCAGCGCGATCGCCGCTACGGCCGCGACCAGGACCAGAGCCGCGACGGCGGCGGATCTTCGGATAGGTCGTAAGCTCATCGTACAAAATACTCCTAGTAAAAGTCGTTCCCGCGGCCCCGGCCCGCTTCAGCGATAGCGCGGCGCCCAGGGGCAGGCCCGTCGGCCTATGAGGTCGATCGCGCCTAGGAGGAAGGCGCCCACGAGGCCGAGCATCACGATGGCCGCGTACATGCCCGGGTAGTCCACCATGGTCCAGGCGTTCATCACGGCCAGGCCCAGGCCCGATCGGCTGCCTTGGTTCTCCGCCATGAAGAGCACGGCCAGGGCCGTGGCGGCGCTCGTCTTCACCGCCGAGAGGAGCTCGGGGGTGACCGCGGGCAGGGTCACGTGAAGCAGGAGCTCCCGGCGGGAGCGGCCCTGGACCAAGAGCGGCTGATAGTACTCCGGGCTGATTGAGGCCGCGGCGTCGGCCAGGCTCGTCGTGCAGTAGAACACGATCACGAGCCATACGAGGACGATCTGGCTGGCCTCGCCCAGGCCCAGGGCGATGATGATGAGCGGGAGGAGGGCAATCTTGGGCAGGGGGAAAAAGAAATTCACCAAGGGCCGTACGATCGCCTTGCCCGCCCGAGTCCGCCCCATGGGCAGGCCCACGGCCAGCGCCGCGACCGTCGCCAGGGCGACCGCGATCCCCACCCGGGAGAGGCTCGCCCAGGCGTGCCTGAGGAGCGGCCCGGGAGCGCCGTCGACCCAGCTGGCCGCTATCAGGCGCCCCAGCACCGCCAACGGCGAAGGCAGCGCCGGATGGCCCGCCATGACGTAGGCCAGCTGCCACAGCGCGGCGACGATGAAGGGCGGTAGGAGGAGCTTCTTTATCATAGGGCCTCCCCCTTCCCGACCGCCTCGGCCGGCGTGAGCGCCGCCAGTCTCTCTCGGAGCAGCGTGCAGAGGGCCAGCCATTGGGCGCTGGCCCGTATGGCCTTGGTCGACGGGGCGGCCGCCGGCAGGGGGTTGGGTATAAGCTCGGCCCTTCCGTAGCCTAAGACCAGGATGGACGAACCCAGGCAGGCGGCCTCCTCGATGCTATGGGTCACGAGGATCATGGTCATCCCGAGCTCCCGCCAGGCGCCGTGGAACAGGTCCTGGATGGACTCGCGCGTCAGGGCGTCTACCTGGCTCGTCGCCTCGTCTAAGAGGAGGGTCTGCGGCTTCCCAAGGAGGGCGCGCGCCAGGGCGGCCCGCTGGGCCTGGCCGCCGCTCACCTGGTGCGGGTAGCGCTGGGCTAGGCCGCCTAGGCCCAGCCGCCCCATCATGGCCGCCACGCCGGGGTCGCGCGGGCTTAAGCCGGCGCCTAGGGCGACGTTGCCGGCCAGGGTCTTCCACGGCAGGAGCCCGTGCGACTGCGGCATCAGGGCCAGGGGCGCCATCGCCGGATCCAGGCTCAGGCTCCCGACGCCCGGCGTAAGGAGCCCGCCTATGAGATGCAGGAGCGTGGTCTTCCCGGTGCCCGAGGGGCCCACGATGGCCAGGGACGAACCCTTGGGCACGTGAAAGCTCAGCCCGTCGAGCACCCTATGCTCGCCCCAGGAGAAGCCTAGTCCTTCAACGACCAGCTCGGGCGCGGGCGCCCGGGCTTCGGCCCTCTTATTTTCCGGCAAAGCGCGCGTCTACAAGGTCGGCGGGCTTAAGGCCCAGGTCCTTACCGGCCATCGCGCCCGTCCAGC